>JBOHFU010000074.1:0-8179 GCA_050699675.1 Pseudonocardiaceae bacterium | reverse complement strand
ATGGTGTCGAGTGCGTGATGGTGTCGAGTGCGTGTGATCCGCTCCGCGTCCCTGAGGGGGTGCTGACGCCGGGTTTCCTGGCCGGCGAGTACCGGACCGTCGTGCTGGGTATGTCGGAACACACCCGCGAGCAGATCCCCGCCTACGACCACGTCGTCGTGGACGAGGGGCAGGACTTGCACGCAGGTCACTGTGCAGGGTGCTGCGCGGGGTGGTGGCGCCGGGACCGAACGACCTGTTCCTCTGCGAGGACGGTTACCAGCGGATCTACGGTGAGCGGACGGTGCTGAGCCGGTTCGGTATCGAGACCCGCGGTCGTTCACGGAGGCTCACGCTGAACTACCGCACGTCCCGGCAGAACCTGGCCTTCGCCTTGGGGGTGATCGGCGACCAGAAGGTCGTCGACCTCGACGGCGAGGAGGACACCGTCGCGGGCTACCACTCCGCGTTCATCGGTCTGGCACCCGTCGCGAAGGGTTTTCCCGGCGTGGCCGAGGAGATGCGCTTCCTGGTGGAGACGGTGCGGGGTTGGCTGGCCCAAGGAGTGGCCGCCTCGGCGATCGCGGTACTTGCCCGTCGTAACGCTGAACAGGACCGCGCGCGCCTCGTTCTGCAGGACGGCGGTGTCGCGGTGGAACTGCTGCAGAAGGAGGGCGCGGGGAACGCGGCGGCGGTGAAGATCGCCTCGATGCACCGGGCCAAGGGCACCGAGTTCTCCCGCGTCGTCGTCATCGGCGCCGAGGCGGGTGTGCTGCCTGATGCGGCGAAGGGCTGCGGCTGGTCCGCCCCCCGCGCCCGGTCATCACCTCTCATACGGCCTCCAGGGCGGGGTGTGGGGTGACGGGACCGTGGTTGGAGTGTCCGGGGCTTGACGCATCGGCGACCGTGTCACCGGGACGATCTTGGCCCGCTGGGGTGACACTTCTTCGTTCTTGGCTGTGCTGGTAACGGTGGATCAGCTCGGCCCAGAGCGCGGCGACCGTTCTTGCCTCTCCCAGGTTATCGAGCTTCGAAGACCAGTTCACATATCGGCGCCCGTTACGGTCGATAGCTTGATAGGGCAATTGCAGACTGTCGTCGTGGCCCCGGTGGAGGGGCAGAAAGATGATGTACACTCGCCAGCCTCCGTCCGACTGAAACTCAATTGCGAAGCCGTAGTCAGCGAGCCCGTCCTGCGTCCGGTAGTCCATGACGGTCATGGATGTTTCCTCTCATGGTTCACGACCCTGGTCTATTGCTTCTTGACCGGGTCTTCCGGAATGATCACCTCACTGGTCGTAGGAGCGGTGCCCCTGGTCCTGCGCACCCCACTCCGGTGCGGCTGATGGGCAACGGTCCCATCGGGTACGTAGAGATCATGTTCGCGGACGTTACCGGTGCGTGTCGCTCACACCCGGTGGAGAGATTTCCTCACCTGGCCAGCGGGGGCCTGACCTGGTAAAATCAAGACTTCTTGTCGCGGAAAACTCACAGGATAGCGGCTGGATCGCTTCCAGTGGGCACCGACGAGTCCGACAATTACCTCAGGGGTAATGCATCAAGGGTGTATACAAGTGGCCTTAGAAGGGCGAGATGGCCATGCCGCACAAAACAGGGAGCAAGGCGTACCGCGATCAACAGCGGGAACGCCTGGTCAGGCTCGGAGTGTACGGCCGCCAGCTCATCGAACAGCTCGTGGTCGACTTGATGCGCTGCGGACGCCGGCCACGCGAGGCGTGGAGGTTGGCCTGCGAACTCACCCAGGGCGAAGTCGCGGCGCGGTTGAACCAGGTCAGAGGCGACCCGGACGTCCGCACACGTGGCAGTCGTATCTGTGAGTATGAAAAGTGGCCGATGGGAGGCGTCCGGCCGCCGGTGCGGGTACTGAAGATTCTGGCGGCCATCTATGAGACCACCTGGGATCGGCTTGTCGACGTCGACGATCTGGAGGGGATGCCCGCCCGCGACCGGCAGGCATTTCTGGACATCAGTGACCTGCGCTACGGCGATTCGCTGGATTTACCGGTACCGCGGCAGAGCCGTCGTGGTCTGGGCGCTCCGCACCGTGGTGGCGGCCCGCAGGTCAACCGGCCGGTCACCGAGAGATCGGCGACTGTCCGCGAACGGCTGACCGTACCGGCACCTGGACCCTCATCCGAGCGGTCGGGCGGCGGGCTGCCCGGTGAGATCACGCACTTCACCGGGCGGGATGGGCCGATGGCCGAGCTGCGCACTCGGATCGCCGAACAGGCCCCCCAGGGCACCGTGGTGAGCATCTATGCAATCGACGGCATGGCCGGGGTCGGCAAGACGGCGTTCGCCCGGCATGCCGCTCAGGAGCTCGCCGAGCGCTACCCGGACGGGGCTATCTGGGTTGACCTCTATGGTCACACCCCCGGCATGGCGCCACGCCAACCCTTCGGCGCGTTGGAGCAGATGCTGCTCCAACTAGGTGTACCGCCACAGGCGATCAAAGCCGACCTGGCCGAACGCCAAGACCAGTGGCGACACCACATCCACTCGCAGCGCATGCTGATCGTGCTGGACAACGCACGCACCAGCGACCAGGTGCTGCCGCTGCTCCCGGAGGCACCCGGTTGCCTCGTGCTGATCACCAGCAGGCGCAAACTGACGAGCCTGACCGATGCCTACCCGCTATCGCTTGACGTGTTGGGGTGGGACGAGGCGGAGCGGTTGTTCATCAAGCTGGTCGGCGAGCAACGATGCGAAGACCGCGACGCTGTCCGGCAGATCCTGGCCGCATGTGGTCGGCTGCCGCTGGCGATCAGGCTCATCGCCGGGCGGTTACGTCACCACCGGGGTGAGCTCCTCGCCGACGTCGCCGCAGATTTCGCCGACCAGACCGCGGCGTTGGATGCATTCGTGGCCGAACACCTCTCGGTGCGGGCCGCGTTTGAGTGGTCTTACCAGCTGCTGACCGACGAGCAGCGTCGGGCCTTCCGTCTGCTGGGCTGGCATCCCGGACCCGCTATCACCCCGGTGGTGATCGCCGCGGTGGCTGATGTGCTTCCCGCTCAGGGCAAGCAGCTGTTGCGCGAACTGGTCGACCACAACCTGCTGGAACAGCTCTCCATCGCGGGTGTTCCCGGCGGTCCGCGTTACCGCATTCATGACCTGGTGCGCCTCTACGCTCGAGAACGCGCCGACGCTGAGGAGCCGCCGGGCGAGCGGCCCGCGGCGGTGGATCGCCTGGCCGGCAGCTACCTGGCGATCACGCGTGAGGTCGACCGGTTGCTGCGGCCCTATGTCGCGGGTGACCCTGGTGAGAGCACAGCTCAGCGGGCGGTACTGGCGTTTGCTAACGCATCGCAGGCGCGTAGCTGGCTGACCGTTGAGCGGCACAATCTGATCGGTGTCGTGCGAGCGATGAGCCCGACCGCCGAAGCCGCCGATCTGTCGACCGTATTGGCATGCCACTTCTGTGACTTCGGCTTCTCGTCCGACGTCCAATACCTATTCGGCCAAGCCTTGACCCTGGCCCGGCACCTCGGTGATCGGCGCGGTGAGGTCGGCGCGCTGTGGGGGCTGGGTGATGTTGAGCGGTTCGTCGGCGAGTACGGTCAGGCCCGCGAGTACTACACCCAGGCCTTAACCCTGGCCCGGCACCTCGGTGACCGGCGCGGTGAGGCCGACGCGCTGTGGGGGCTGGGTGAGGTTGAGCGGTTCGTCGGCGACAGCCGTCAGGCCCGCGAGTACCACACCCAGGCCCTAACCCTGGCCCGGCACCTCGGTTACCGACGTGCTGAAGCTGACGCGCTGTGGGGGCTGGGCCAGGTTGAGCGGCTCGTCGGCGAGTACGGCCACGCCCGCGAGTACCACACCCAGGCCCTCACCATTGCCCGGCACCTCGGTTACCGATTCGGTGAAGCTGACGCGCTGTGGGGGCTGGGCGACGTTGAGCGGCTCGTCGGCGAGTACGGCCACGCCCGCGAGTACTACACGCAGGCCTTGGCCCTGGCCCGGCACCTCGGTTACCGGCGTCCTGAAGTCGAGGCTTTGCGGGGGTTGGGCCAGGTTGAGCGGCGCGTCGGCGAGTACGGCCAGGCCCGCGAGTACGACACGCAGGCATTGACCCTGGCCCGGCACCTCGGTGACCGGCGTGTGGAAGCTGACGCGCTTCGGGGGCTGGGCCAGCTTGAGCGGCTCGTCGGCGAGTACGGTCAGGCCCGCGAGTACGACACGCAGGCCCTGGCCCTGGCCCGGCACCTCGGTGACCGGCGTCTGGAAGCTGACGCGCTTCGGGGGCTGGGTGAGGTTGAGCGGCTCGTCGGTGACTACGGTCCGGCTCGCGAGTACTACACGCAGGCATTGACCCTGGCCCGGCACCTCGGTTACCGGCGCGTTGAGGCTGACGTGTTGCGGGGGCTGGGCGACGTTGAGCAGCTCGTCGGCGAGTACGGCCAGGCCCGCGCGTATCTTACGCAGGCATTGGCCCTTGCCCGGCACATCAGCTACCGATTCGGTGAAGCCAGCGCGCTGTGGGGGCTGGGTCTGGTTGAGCGGCTCGTCGGTGACGATGGCCAGGCCCGCGTGTGCCACACGCAGGCATTGGTTCTTGCCCGCCACCTCGGTGACCGGCGCGGTGAGGCTGACGCGCTGCGGGGGCTGGGCGACGTTGAGCGGCTCGTCGGCGAGTACGGCCAGGCCCGCGAGTGCCACACGCAGGCATTGGCCCTTGCCCGGCACCTCGGTTACCGGCGTGGTGAGGTCGACGCGCTTCGGGGGCTGGGTGAGGTCGAGCGCCTCGTCGGCGAGTACGGTCCGGCCCGCAAGCACTACGCCGAGGCTCTGACCCTTGCCCGGCACCTCGGTGAGCGGCGCGCTGAAGCTGGGGCACTGTGGGGGCTGGGCCACGTCGCCTCCGATACCGCAGACCGCGGCCAAGCCCGTGAGCTTTGGCGCAAGGCGCTGGAGATCAACGAAGAGCTCGGCGTTCCGGCCGCCGAGACCGTTCGCGCGGCGATGTGCCAGCTCGACTGTTGAACCCGTGGCTGTCTACTGAGAGCTGATTCACAGCCGACTGTGCAGCGCCTCGGCGGCGGCCAGCAGGTCGGCAGCCCAGCGGGCACCCGGGCGGCGGCCGATCCGCTCCACCGGACCGGACACCGACACCGCTGCTACGACGCTGCCAACCGCATCGCGCACCGGGGCGGACACGCTGGCCACCCCGGACTCGCGCTCGGCCACGCTCTGCGCCCAGCCCCGCCGGCGCACCTCCATCAGGATCCGCTCGCCGAATACGGCTTCGCCGAGCACGGCGCGCTGGGTGGCCGGATCGGCCCACGCGGCCAGCACCTTTGCGCCCGATCCGGCGGTCATCGGCAGCCGGGCCCCCACCGGGACGGTGTCACGCAGGCCACTCGGGGGCTCGGCGGCTGCCACACATACCCGGGCCATCCCGTCCCGCCGGTAGAGCTGGACGCTCTCTCCGGTGAGGTCGCGCAGCCGGGGCAGCACCATCGCGGCGGCGTCGAGCAACGGGTCGAGCGCGCCGTTGCCCAGTTCGTTCAGGGCGGGCCCGGGACGCCACCGGCCATCGCCGCCGCGACGAAGCAGCCGGTGCACTTCCAGCCCCACCGCCAGCCGGTGCGCGGTCGCCCGGGGCAACCCCGTGCGAGCACACAACTCAGCGAGGCCGCAGGGGCTCGCGGCTACCGCGCGCAGCACCGTCATAGCCTTGTCCAGCACGCCGATACCGCTATGCTGTCCCACAGGTCAATATTAACTTCCCGGCATGTGGGAAGTCCAGCATGTGAGAAGTCCTAGCGGAGGAACTCAGGCGATGGGACGCACGCTCGCAGCGAAGGTCTGGGACGCCCACGTGGTGCGTCGGGGTGAGGGCGACGGCGACAGCGCGGCGCCCGACCTGCTCTACATCGACCTGCATCTGGTGCACGAGGTCACCAGCCCGCAGGCTTTCGACGGTCTGCGGCTGGCGGGTCGGCCGGTCCGCCGACCAGATCTGACAATAGCTACTGAGGATCACAACGTCCCCACCACGGACATCGAGCTGCCGATCGCCGATGAGGTGTCCCGCACTCAGGTGGAGACGCTGCGCCGAAACTGCACGGAGTTCGGCGTCCGGCTGCACCCGATGGGCGATGCCGAACAGGGCATCGTGCACGTTGTGGGACCTCAGCTGGGCCTCACCCAGCCGGGGATGACCGTGGTCTGCGGTGACTCCCACACCTCCACGCACGGGGCCTTCGGCGCGCTGGCGTTCGGTATCGGCACCTCCGAAGTGGAGCACGTACTGGCCACCCAGACCCTGCCGCTGCGTCCGTTCAAGACCATGGCTGTGGTCGTGCGAAGCCGCGATGGATCGCTGCCCACGGGCGTCACCAGCAAGGACATCATCCTTGCCGTGATCGCCCGGATCGGCACCGGCGGTGGCCAAGGGTACGTGCTGGAGTACCGCGGGAACGTGATCGAGCAGCTGTCCATGGAAGCCCGGATGACCATCTGCAACATGTCGATCGAGGCGGGCGCTCGGGCCGGGATGATCGCGCCGGACGCCACCACGTTCGACTACCTGGCCGCCCGGCCGCACGCACCCGCGGGCCCGCAGTGGGACGTTGCCATGCAGTACTGGCGCTCGCTGCACACCGATGACGACGCCACCTTCGAGGCCGAGGTGCACATCGACGCCGACACCCTGACGCCGTTCGTGACCTGGGGCACCAACCCAGGCCAGGGTCTGCCGCTGTCCGGGCGGGTGCCCGATCCTGAGCAGATCACCGACGAAGGTGAGCGGCTCGCCGTGCGCAAAGCACTGTCCTACATGGACCTCAAGCCTGGCACCCCGCTGCGGGACATCGCGGTGGACACCGTGTTCCTCGGATCCTGCACCAACGGGCGGATCGAGGACCTACGGGCAGCGGCCGGGGTGCTTGCCGGCCGCCGGGTGCGCGATGGGGTGCGAATGCTCGTGGTCCCCGGCTCGATGCGGGTGCGCGCCCAGGCCGAGGCGGAAGGCCTGCACGAAGTGTTCACCGCGGCCGGTGCCCAGTGGCGCTCGGCGGGCTGCTCGATGTGCCTGGGGATGAACCCCGATCAGCTCGCAGTCGGCGAGCGCTGCGCGTCGACGTCCAACCGCAACTTCGAAGGCCGCCAGGGCAAGGGTGGTCGCACCCACCTGGTCTCCCCCCTGGTCGCGGCAGCCACCGCAGTCCGCGGCACCCTGTCAGCCCCGGGCGACCTGGAGCCGTGAGCGGGAAACAGTGTTATGGCACTTGACGCCACTCACAAGCCCGGAGGGCACATGCATAAGTTCACCCGCCACACCGGCGTTGGCGTCCCGCTGCGTCGTTCCGATGTGGACACCGATCAGATCATCCCTGCGGTCTACCTCAAACGGGTCAGCCGCACCGGTTTCGAGGACGGGCTGTTCGCGGCGTGGCGTGCCCACGAGGACTTCGTGCTCAACCATGAGGCCTACCGCTGCGGCAGCGTGCTGGTGGCGGGGCCGGACTTCGGCACCGGGTCGTCGCGGGAGCATGCGGTCTGGGCGTTGATGAACTACGGGTTCCGGGTGGTGATCTCGCCGCGGTTCGGTGACATTTTCCGGGGCAACGCCGGCAAGCAAGGTTTGCTCGCGGCCCAGTGCGAGCGGGCCGACGTCGAATTGCTCTGGAAGCTGCTGGAGACCGAGCCGGGCACCGAGGTCACTGTCGATCTCTCGGAGCAGACCGTCCAGGCGAAGGACCTCACGGTGGGTTTCGCCATCGACGGCTACACCCGTTGGCGCCTGCTGGAGGGATTGGACGACATCGCGCTGAGCCTGCGCCACGCCGAGGAGATCGACGCTTACGAGGCCCAGCGCCCGTCCTGGCTGCCGACCACCAGTTCGGTCGCCAAGGGCTGATCGCCGACCAGATTCTCGTTGTACGCCAAAGTCGTTTGCCCTCACCCGAGGGGATTCTGGGTGTGGCGCATGGTGTTCCGGCGCTGTCCGCCATACGGTGACCCACAGTGGCCACGATGAGGTGGCCGGGATCGTGCTGTGGGAGGCGGAAAGTGAACAAGACTCAGCTGATCGACGCCCTCGCGGAGCGCCTTGGTGACAAGAAGATCGCCGCCGCCGCGGTGGCAGGTCTGGTTGATGTGGTGATCCGGACGGTGAACGGAGGTGACAAGGTCACCATCACCGGTTTCGGCGTCTTCGAGAAACGGGCGCGGG
>JBOHFU010000073.1:0-10868 GCA_050699675.1 Pseudonocardiaceae bacterium | reverse complement strand
CCAGCAACGACGTTTGCCGGCGCCCGAGGGCGCGTGGCGGACCTTAGCAGCGCTCCCTACTCATCTCGTGGAGCCCACGCCGACCCCTTGTCGCATCGGCCCGGAGGCGTCCGTCGGCGTCGGTCGACATCGGCGACGCGGACCTGAGCCACTTCCGGCTGGAGTTCACCGGGCGGCACAACGTGTCGCTCTCGGCCGTCGGTGACCGCGACGTCCGCGGCCACGCGGCCGACGGCGGGGGCAGGCGGGAACCGGAGATGGCACCGCTCTCGGAGGTGATCGCCGAGCTCAACCACCGGTTCGGGCTGGGCCTTGGCACCTCCGACGAGATCCTGGTCTACCAGCAGGTCATCGGCCTGGTCGAGGACACCTCGATGCAGCAGATCGCGCTGATGAACGACGAGGCCCGCTTCGGGCAGGTCGCCGACGACCGGCTCGACGACATCGTCGCGGAGAACGCCGAGCGCAACACCGACTTCATGAAGCTCTACTTCGACAACGACGAGTTCCAGAAGGCCATCAAGGAAGCGGCGCGCAAGCGCGCGTACCGGATCATCACCGAGCCGGCGCGGGACGAGGCGCTGGCCCGGCTGCGTGCCGAGATGCGGCGCGAGACCGGGACGCGCGATGAGTGAGCCCGGTGGCGAGGTGATCGTCTACCGGAGCCCTGACGGCAAGTCGCTCGTCCAGTTGCGAGCCGTGGCCGGCACCGCGTGGCTCGCGCAGGCCCAGATCGCCGAGCTCTACGACACATCCGTGTTGCACGTCGCGCACATCGTCCGACGCATTCTTGACGACGGCGAGGTGAGCCAGGCAACTATTGACTCCGAGTCAAGGGTTCAGGCGGAGGGCGCCCGCACCGTCCGGCGCGAGGTCAACGTCTACAACCTCGGCCCGCTCCGGCTGCCGGCTACGTCGAACCTCTGAGGTTTCCCCGGGGCAGGGATTGGGTTGGGTGAGCTGGTTAATGGCGTCGGTGATGCGTCGTGCTGCGGTTCCGTCGCCGAACGGTGATGGTTGCTCGGCGAGATGGTGGTGTTGAACGCTGTCGGCGAGCCGCTGGCGGGCGAGGGCGCCCAGCTCACGTGATGGGGTCACCCGCAGGCCGAAGGTGGGCTCGATCTCGGGACGTTCGGTGCTGCGACGCACGATGATGATGGGTGTCTTGACGACGCTGGCTTCCTC
This sequence comes from Pseudonocardiaceae bacterium, assembly GCA_050699675.1. Classification (GTDB taxonomy): domain Bacteria; phylum Actinomycetota; class Actinomycetes; order Mycobacteriales; family Pseudonocardiaceae. The sequence continues at coordinate 9,683 of JBOHFU010000073.1, read as the reverse complement.
CTGCACTCCGCCGGAGTCGCTGATGAGCAGGGCAGCAGAATGCGCCAGGCCCAGGAAGTCCGGGTAGTCGAGTGGTTCAATCACTTGCAGGGGCGCCAGGCGGTGGGCCAGGCCGAACTCGTCGATGCGTCGCGAGGTGCGGGGGTGCAGGGGCAAGATGACGGGGACGCCGATGGCGGCGAGCTGGGTGAGCAGCAGATCGAGGATCTCGGCATGGTCGACGTTCTCGGGTCGGTGCAGGGTGGCCAGCACGTAGCGGCGCGCGGCGAGCTGGTGCTTGTCGAGCAGGGTGGTTTGAGATGCGGGTCGGGGCAGCATCGCGTGGACTGCTTCGATAATGGTGTTACCGGTGAGCAGGATGCGGTCCCCGGGGATGGCCTCGGCACGCAGGTTGGTGCGGTTGAGCGGGGTGGGGGCGCAGCAGAGGTCGGCGAGGTGGTCGATCAGGACTCGGTTGTGTTCCTCGGGCATGGTGCGGTCGAAGCTGCGCAGTCCGGCTTCTACGTGCACCAGTGGTAGGTCGGCGTGGTTGGCGGCGAGCGCACCGGCCAGCGCGGAGGTGGTGTCGCCCTGGACGACGACTACGGCGGGTGAGTCGGCTCGCAAGTGCCGGTCCAGTGCAGCGACCATGTCACCGAGCTGCGCTCCGCGGTTGGCCGCGCGGTCGGCCCCGGTGGTGAGATGCTGGAGGTGGATCCCGAAGGTAGCGGCGATCCGGGCCGACATCCGTTCGTGGTCATGTTGACCGGTATGGACGACCACGGCCTCGGAGTCGAGTAGGGCGATGATCGGGGCGAGCTTGATCAGCTCGGGGCGGGTGCCCAGTACCAGGGTCGCCTGGCGGGTCATCGTGGTTCACCAGTACAGGTGGCGGCGTTCGCCGGTGAGGTAGCGGTGCGCTGCCACGAACAGGCGCAGGTAGAGCTGGTCGGTGCGCAGGTAGTTGGGGATCAGCTCGGCGCGCTGCAGGGTGCCCTCCTGGTAGGTCATGCCCTCGGGGGAGCGGGTGGCGTAGCGGGCGGGGGCGTTGGGGCGGGTGTCCGCGGCGAGGTCGAGGGCATGGGTGAGATCGAGTTCGACGAGTCCGGCGACCTCGGCGTCGGCCAGCGGGATGTCGGTGAGCTCGACGTTCAGCGGCAGCAGGTGCCAGTGTTGGAACTCCCGCTCGATGTAGTCGGGGGCGAGGGTGACTGCGGTCTGGCGTATCCCGAGTGGTTGCAGGTCGGTGTAAGACACCGGTAACCCGAGTTCCTCGTGGACCTCGCGCACGCCATCAGGGATGTCCTCTCCGGCGTGGTAGTGCCCGCCGACGGTGATGTCGGCGTAGTCGGGACGCTCGAAGCTGTACCGGTCGGGGCTCTTTTTCTGCAGCAGTACGGTGCGGTGGGTGGGGTTGATCGCGAGGCAGGAGAAGGTGCGGTGCCACAGCGCCTCGCGGTGCGCGGTGGTTTTCTCGCGCGTGCCGATGTGTTGGTAGCGGTCGTCGAAGATGTCGATCAGCGTCACGGAACGTCCTCGGGGTGCAGTGACCAGTAGGTGCGTAATGCCTGGTAGTAGCTGGCGGGGTCACCCACGGTGACCCACTGGCAATTGATGCGATGTACCCGCACTATGCCGGTAAGGGCGAGCTCACCGACGGCGATGCCGAGATCGACCTCACCGCGGGCGCGCTCGGTAGGTACCAGCAGCGAGATTATCGATGGCCGGAGTACGAGCCTCGACACGACAGCGAGGGGTTCGGTGACGGTGGCAGGGTCAGGCCGTTGCCGGATGCGGATCACCCTGGTGGGGTCATCGGGCTCGGTGTCGATGATGCCGAACGACTTGACGTGGTGGCGTTCGACGCGTTGGGCAGCGATCACCGCGTCGGCGCCCAACGCAGCGATCCGGTACATGCTGGCGAGCTCTCGGTACGCGCAGAAGCCAGGCAGGAGCACGTCGTCGCCGAAGGCGACGGCGAACAGGTCACAGCCACGCAGCCGATCGCCCACGGTGAGCAATGGCGTTGCATTGCCATACCCGTGCCGGAGGTCTTCTGCCACGACCTGCACGGGTATGGCCCGCCCAAGGGTTGCGGCCAGGTGTGCGGCCACGACGGTGTCCGTGGGCCGGGTGACGATGATGACCTCGCTGACGCCGGCGCCAGCGCATTCGTCGATGACGTGGTCCAGGGCGGGTCGCGCGCCGAGCGGGAGCATCTCCTTGGGGACAGTGGTGCTGAACGGGCGGAAACGTGAGGCGTGCCCAGCAGCGGTAATGAGGGCGGGGAACTCCGGCGCCGTCATATGGCCGCCTTGTGCGAGCCCGTCGGCAGTCATGTCACGCTGTTAAGGGCGTCGAGGACAGCTGCCTGCAACACACCCGCAGGGTTTCGCACGCCGCAGTGCACGACAACGCACGGCACTGACTTGGCGAGGTCGTCGACGAGCTCGCGGGCACGCACAGCCAGAGCGGCGTGGGACTCGGTCCGTGCCACCAGCCAGGGCCTGATCCAGAACTCGTCGTGCGGGGTGAAACAAGACTGGGAGAGCACGTCGCGGGCCTGTTGTGGGCGCACCCGTGTGCCCCGAGCGGGCTCACGGGTGTCGGTCAGTCGGGGCAGGACGATCAGCCGGAGCTTGGCCGTGGGGATCATGGCGGCACCCAGGGTGGTGGCGAATTGCCGGGCGCTGATCGCGACCTTGTGGAGGCTTCCAAAACTGTCAGGCAGCGTCGCTGCAACTGACGGTTCGACGGAGTCGGCGAGCTCGGGGAAGGCGTCGAGTGTTCCGCGTGCGACGGGGACTGGCAGCGGCACGGCGACGAGGCGTTCGCGACCGTGCAGGATGACGCGGTCGTTGGACAACAGCATGCCGCCCGCCCGAAGCAGGCAGGCTAGGGTGGTCGTTTTGCCGGCCCCACGGGGCCCGCAGACCATGACTCCGGTGCCGTGCAGGTTCGCCGCAGCAGCGTGGAAGATGATCCCTCCGTGGTTTTCGTGGGTGCGCAGCATCGCCTCGCGGATCAGTCGCAGTGGGTAGCGGTGGGCCTGGGGCGACCCGTCGCGCAGGAACAACTCAAGCTCGCGGCCGCGGGATCGGGCCGCCCAGGCACCCGGTCGACCTTCCACCGCATCGGATGCCACGGTGAAGCATTGCCACCCTCCGGCCTCTTGGACACGTCGCAGCGCCAGTCCTGGGATCGTCTCGATGAGGGTGGCGGTCGTCCGAGATGCGGGACGTGTCATCTGGCCGGGCAGGTCTCCGTCGGTGTAAACGTCGAGCCGGAACTCCTCAACGCTATCCCCACCCTCGGTCGGCGGCAGATACTCGCACAGGTGCAGACGCTGCACGTCCGCCCATTCTTGCGGGGCGCTGAGGGTGATGCCCACGTCTCCGGCCTGGCAGCGCCAGCGCACCCGATCCTGGTGGGAGCTCGTCACGCCAGGTCCAGGGTGGTGATCAGGCCGTCGACTGTGTGCAGGCGTAGCTCCCGGTGGACCTCGTCGAGCTCATGGAACGCGAGCACCGAGGTGGCGGCGAAGAAATCGTGCAGCACGGGGGTGGGGACCTCACCAGTCAGGGTGGCGAGGGCGAGGCGAGCACGTGCACGGAACCAGCCAGCAGGGAACCCGCCCACTGGGTTCGTGGCGAGCGAGGGGCGTAGATCCCGGCCGAGCTCGGCGAGTGCGTGCCGGGCCTGCGGCGGTGGGTCGGCGCGGAGCAATGCTCGGGCGGCGTAACCGATCAGTGCATCGAGGGTGACCTCGGTGTCGAAGCACAGCGCGCAGAACAGGGTCTCGAACAGCGTGTGCGGCGGTGCGGGCAGGTAGCTGAGGCGCAGCGGTGGCAGCACATCCACCAGCACTGGGCCACCCGCGGTCAGGCAGAAGTTAGCCAGGTTCGTGTCGATCCGCGCGTCGGTGTTGCCAACCGCGCGTACCCAGTGGGCGACTTGGGCGACGGCGGCTACGAACTGGTGCGGGTGCTGCACGGCCAGGTCGGCCAGCGTCGGGCCGTCGATCCAGCGGTGCCGCACGGCGAGTGGGCTATCGCTGATCACGTTCAGGTCTGGGGGCAGTGTGACCTCGTGGGCGCGCAGGAGGTCCAGGTAGCGCTGCATGCCGGTCCGCCCACCCTCCTGCGCGGCAGCGGCGACCCGTTCAGAAGCCGGCTCCGGCACGTCGAGCAGCTTGACGACGTGGTCACCGTCGCGATGGTGACCGCTGAAACCGGGCGGACCAGTCATGGCGTGCCCTGGCGATCAAGGAACGCGTGGGCATCTGCGGCCATCGTGGTGAACTCGGCGAGCAGATCGAGGTCCAGCCGGTCGGCCAGTGCCGCGCAGCATCGCAGCGCAACGCCAGCGTCGCGGGCGATCGACGGCGGTCGTCCCTCGGGTTGGTGCCGGTAGCCCAACTTGACCAAGGCAGCCTCGCTCAGCCGCCCACACGCCATGACCAGACGCAGGTAAGCGTCACCGGAGTCGCTGTCACCCGTCGGCGGACCTGCATCGGGCAGCGGATCAGTGTCGGTGAGAGCGCAGATACTGAGGATTGCGAGCAATACGTCGGCCAATTCATCGCCGATCTCGCTGAGTGGCCGGGCCGGGTCGTCCCACTCGACTGTCGAGGAGTCACGATGCCGCAACAAGCAGAGCGCCAGGTGCCCGAGCTGCACCGACAGCTCACCGCTGGCCGTGACCGCGTCCCACGGTTGCGGGGCAGTGTGGGCAAACCGACGCCGCAGCAGCCGTGCCTCGGCGAGCAGATGGCCGGACACGTCCATATCACTGATGCTCACCCGATAACCAGCGGTACGGCGCCTGCGGTGCCACTGCTCCAGTAGGCGTCACCCCTATCGCGGTGTACCCGCACCCGGAAACGCAGGTCCTGGGTGAGCGCGGCCACCGCGCTGGTCGGTACCCGGGCATGCAGAACTAACTCCTCGGCAGCCGGGCCCAGCGTGAAGGCGATGCCGGCAAGCCCACGCCGCCATAGTGCTTCCTTCACCTCCGCTGGACTCGGGCGGACAGAAGCCGCTGCGGCCAATGCGCACCGTTCGCGTTGGGACGCTGGGCAGGCGTTGCGCTGGGTGCAGACCTGGCTGCCGAAGATCCCGAAGTGGTCGGTCTCGCCGAGCACGTACGCCAGCGCGCACGCGTTGGTGTGAAATAGCGGATAACCCGGATAGCGCTCGGGCACTGCGTTCAGGAACTCCCAGAACGCCCGGGGGTAGACGCCCTCAGCGTCCGTGACGCCGGGAGTGTCGGCGAGCTCTGGCCAGTGTCCGGCCAGCCGCCCAAGCGCTGCCGGTTCCACTTTCAACCCGGCAGCGACGGTGCAGCGGGCAAACCGGGCGGCCCAGCCCAGCACCTCGCGCATCCGATCCTCAGTGGCAGAGGCCGGCAGTGACGGTCGCCAGTAATGCACCACTGGCACACTCGCCCGGGCCAAGCGAGGGAAGTTCTCCCTGACCGCCACCCGTCGGATCCCCCGCTCGACCCCCGACCCCAATCCGGAATAACTCAGGTAGGCCAGCAACCGCACGCCCCGGGTTCTTGCCCGCGCCATCATCTCGACCATGTCGTCCGGAATGTGGCACTTCGTGATCAGCACGACCGGGTTGGCCAGCCCGCGCCGGAGGACCACCTCCAGCAGGTCCGCCAGATGCGAGCGGGAACTCGGCAGCGCCATGACATCGGTCCATGTGTATAACGCCACCGGGCGATCCGGCTCGTAGAACGGCGATGCGAGGAGCATCTCCACCGCAGCCTCGGGCGAAGCCAGCACCTCCGGTCGCACCGCCACCTGGCCCCGTTCATGCAGGAAGCAGTAGGTACACGCCTTGGGACAGCCCTGGATCGGGTTAAGGGCAATCCAGGTCGCGTGCTGATCCACGATCGGTGACCACACACGCTCGACATCGATCGACTGTCCCGACGACTTATGAGAGGACGGTGTTGGCTGCACGCCCGTCATAGCTCTCTCCTCTCCGGCAGTCGACCCATAGCTGCCTCCCACGTGGCGTGTCAGTTTGTGCTGTTATGGCGCGCAGGGTCTACAGTGGCGATGGGAACCCGCGCAATGCAACGGGAACCCATTTTTGTACCCGTTCAGCGCAGACAGGCTCAACGGGTGCCCTGGCGTGACCGGAGAGGCGGCAGTGGGCCAGGACAGCAGTGGTGTGGTCAACGCAACGGTGCGACGGTGGCAGCTCACCGAGACGCTGCGACAGCTTCGCGAACGTTCGGGACTGACCATCGAGCAGGCCGTCGAGCGGCTGCGCACGGGACCGGGGGCGTGGTCGCGCTCGAAGCTGGGCAGGATCGAAACCCGCGTGCAGGGCGTGCGGGTCCGTGAGGTCGAGCAGCTTCTTGATCTCTTTAACGTAACCGACGCGAACCTGCGCGGGTGGCTGCTCGACCTCGCCGCGACCGTGCACGAACGCGGCTACTGGCGGGTCATCCGCAAGGATCTTCCCGAGGACTTCCATGACTTCCTCAGCGTCGAAGCCGCGCTCGTAGGGTTGCGGCAGTTCGAAACGATGGCCGTGCCCGGCCTGCTGCAGGTCGCTGACTTCACCCGTGCACTCATCAACGGCGCGAGTCCCGGCCTAGCCGCCGACGTGGTGGAACGCCGCGTGATGGCCCGAATGGCCCGCCAGCAAGTGCTGACCAGGACCACGCCGCTGGAATACCACGTGATCATCGACGAGGCGATCCTTGAACGCCCGGTGGGCACTTCCGTGATCATGCGCAACCAGCTCCGCCGCCTCATCGACGAAACAGCCCGAGACCACATCATGCTCCAGGTCCTACCCAAGTCGGCCGGAGCCAGTCCCGCGATGGACGGCCCGTTCTCCGTGCTGTCCCTGCCCGAGCCCATCCCGGACTTCGGCTATGCCGAAGGTGGCGGCGGTTCGTCGGTCTACATCGAAGATCGCGAGCTGGTGCGAATGTGCACCGTCAAGTGGGGCATCCTCACCGAACGAGCGCTGTCCCAGGCCGACTCAGTGGACATGATCAAGCAAGCAGCGAAGGGTTACGAGTGATCCATGACGAAGGAGGGCACCGGATGATCCACGAGGACCTCGTTGCCCGTGCGGGATGGCGCAAGAGCAGCTTCTCCGGCAGCGGCGGCGCCGGTAGCGGCAACTGCATCGAGCTCGCCTCGCTGGCAGACGGCACAATCGCCCTACGCAACAGCAACCACCCCGACGCCGGGGCGCTGGTCTTCACCCGCACCGAGATGCACGCCTGGATCAAAGGCTGCAAGGCCGGCGAATTCGACGACCTGATAGGTCGACGAGCATCGTAAAGCAGCGGAGGCCGAACGCGCCGAGGCCGACGAGCTGGAGGACCTTCGTACCTTGACGGCGATCGAGAATCGACGTGCCGATCCCGAGCGGGACGACGATGATCACCTGCCCTGATGGGGAGAGCCGGGCAATCGCGAATTGCAGTGACCGGCTCCGCGTTTCGCAGGGCATGTGGCCGCGTTTTGCAGGGCAAGCACGCGGGTAAGGGCGGAGCGGTGGCGGACGGAAGACGCAGGCTCGCCGGGCGCTACCGGCTGGACGGGTCGCTTGGCCGGGGCGGCATGAGCGAGGTCTTCCACGGTTACGACGAGCGCCTGGACCGGCGAGTGGCGATCAAGCTGCTCCGCCCGCCGTCGGCATCGGTCCCGGCCGGGCCGGACAGCCCAGAGGCCGTCGAGATCCTCGATGCGCTGGAGCGCGACCGCAAGCGGTTCCTGCGCGAGATCCGCACCACCGCCCAGCTGGAGCACCCCGGCACGCCGGCCGTCTACGACACCGGCGTGGAGACCGCCCCCGATGGCAGCATGCAGCTGTGGCTCGTCATGCAGCTGCTGCGTGGCTCGACCCTGGAAGCCGTGCTCGACCGGACGGACTACACCGTCGCCCCGCCGAGCCTGGCCTGGGCGGCGGCGATCGCGACGCAGGTCGCGGCTGTGCTCGCCGATGTCCACCGCGTCGACATCGTCCACCGTGACATCAAGCCGGCCAACGTGATGCTCGTCGACGGCGGCCTGGTGAAGGTGCTCGACTTCGGCATCGCCATCCTGCGCGGCGCGGGAGCCCTGCCGCGCCTGACGCAGGTCGACCGGACCGTCGGCACCCCGGCGTACATGTCTCCGGAGCAGGGCCTCGGGCAGGTCGTGACGGCCGCGTCCGACGTCTACTCGCTCGGCTGCCTGCTCTGTGAGCTGCTCACCGGGGATCCGCCCTTCCACGGGACGGCAGACGTCTCGCTGCGGGCCCGTCACCTCCAATCGCCGGCACCGTCGATGCGGGAGCGGCGGGCCGACGTTCCCGCCGACGTCGACGCACTGGTCGCCGCGATGCTGGCGAAGGAGCCGCACGCGCGGCCGTCGGCTGAGGCGGTCTACTACGCACTCGTGCCGTTGTCATCCCAGGTGGGTGAAACGGCGGGGGAGGACGACCGCGACCCGACACGGCCGTTCCGCCGGCCGTTGCTCTCCCCGCCGCCGCGCCGGCGGCAACCCGGACGGCTCAGTCCGATCACCGAGGCCGAGGCAGAGCAGCTGCACGCCGACGTCAAGGCGCTGCTCGACAACGACCAGCCGGCTGAGGCGATCAGACTCCTCGAGGACGGTGTCGAACGCGCCGGCCACGACCGCTTCGTCCAGCTGCGATTGCGCTACTTCCTGGCGGCCGCGCTGTACTACGCCGGGGAGTACACGCGCGCGGCGCCGCTGTTCGACGTCGTCGGACGCGACTACCGCCAGTACCTGGCGCCGTCGGACGCCTTCGTCCTCGACAGCTCCTACCACGCGGGGCACGCCTACGCCGAGATCGGCGAACCGGACAAGGCCCTGCCGCAGCTACGGTTCTACGTGCACCACGCCGGCGCCGCGGGCGACGAGGAGGCGGACAAGGTTCTCGGATCCCGCTTCACCCTCGCCCAGATGCTCGCCGCCGCCGGACGTGCCGACGACGCACTGGCCGAACTCGAATCGGTCCGCCCGCTCCTGGCTGTTGCCTTCGGCGCTGACTCGACTCAGGTCCGCAACCTCGACAAGCACATTGACCGGCTGGGGTCGCTTAAGGAGCACAGCTTATCCCGGGGGGATGACGAGCTGGGCCGGTGACCAGACGACGAGCGGCTCGTCCACGAAAGCTTCTAGTGTCGAACTCGGCGCAGTGAGAGCCTTGCTTCGGCGATCAGCCGGTGTAGAGGGTGCGGACGACGTCCTCTATGGACGGTTCGACCACGAACAGGTCGCGCACCGCGACCCGGGCGACCACCGCGGCGATCAGCTGCGCGGCGCTGGTCTGCTCGGCCGAGAACGCCAGCTCCTGGCGCAGCCCGTTCGCCTTCACCGTGACCTCGAGGACGCCGGGCAGCCCGTCGAGTGCTGCCTGCGGCTGCTCCAGATCCACCACCAACCGCCCGTGGTCGATCACCACCAGCCGCCGGCACAGGCGCTCGACGTCCGGCAGGTCGTGCGTGGTGAGCAGTAGGGTGACGCCGTCGACGGCGTTGGCGCGGGCCAGGAACACCCGCAGCCGCTCCTTGCTGATCAGGTCGAGGCCGACCGTCGGCTCGTCGAGCACCGGCAGCTGCGGGGAGTGCAGCAGCGCCGCGGTGACCTCGCTCCGCATCCGCTGTCCCAGCGACAGCTGCCGCACCGGGGTAGCCAGGAACGCTGGCCTGCACCG
>JBOHFU010000072.1:6830-10872 GCA_050699675.1 Pseudonocardiaceae bacterium | reverse complement strand
CGGCGCGGTCGCTTTGGCCACCATCGCTTCCAGTCGTCCTCGTCGACGCGCCCCGAGCACGATGACGTCTTGGCTGCTGGCCCGTGCCACCCGACCCCCCACCGACCGACGTGATCAACGGGTTCCGATGGTCCCGAAAAGATGATCAGCAGCGAAGACTACGATGACACCCTGCTGCCCGACGGCAGCCCATCCGGCACCCCGGAACAAGCCCTCGACTGCGCCCTCGGCCTCCACCTCGCCGATCCCAGCGCCTGGATCAACCCCCCGACGGATTAACGCGGTGCAGCACTAGCCTCCTAGTGTGCATACCGAGCCATGGGGAACAGGCACGATGGACCCGTGAGACTACTGCTGATGGCCGACACGCACGTCCCGCGCCGCGCCCGCGATCTGCCTGAGCAGCTGTGGGCAGCCGTAGACCAGTCAGACGTCGTGGTGCACGCCGGGGACTGGGTCTGTGTCGAGCTCTTGGACGCGTTGCTGGCGCGGGCGAACCGGCTGATCGGGGTGGTCGGCAATAACGACGGACCGTCATTGTCCGCAAGATTGCCGGAGATCGCGACGGCCCAACTGGACGGCGTGCGGCTGGCGGTCGTGCATGAGACTGGAGCGGCATCCGGCCGGGAGAAGCGGTGCGCCGCCCGTTTCCCCGGCACCGACGTGTTGGTCTTCGGACACAGCCACATCCCGTGGGACACCATAGCTCCCACCGATACCCTGAACGGTCTGCGGCTGCTGAACCCTGGCTCCCCGACCGACCGGCGCCGCCAGCCGACCTGCAGTTGGATGACTGCCGAGATCGATGACGGGCAACTCGGCCGGGTACTGTTGCACCGGCTGGCGAGGAACGAGTGAGCGGTGGCCACCTTCCTTTACGCCGTGTCCATCCGGATCCCTATCGACGTCCGCGGTGTGCCGGTGGGTCCGCCGACCAGGTGCATCGGCCGGCCGTCCGGGTCGCCGGCCAGCCCCGGTCCGCGCAGCAGCACCAGGCTGCCCTCGTCGGCCTGCCAGGTCCGGATGGGGTCGCCGTCGCGGTTGCGGCACAGCGTGAACGGCGCCGATCCGGCGACCGTGATCACGGCGACGAGCTGGGCGTACCGGCGCTGGTCGCGGTGTGGCGTGACGCCCACGGACCCTGGCTGGTAGCGCTGGACCGAGACCTCGTTCGGCACCCACTCCGGCACCCCGTGCTGGTGGACCTGCCCGACGAGCTCGTCGCACAGGCCGCTGAGCACGGGATAGCGGTCCAGCTCCCCGACACCGATCTCGAACGACTCGGCTTCCTGCCGGACCTGCCCGATCTGGGGCTCCACCGGCTCGTACCGGCCGTCGCGCAGCTCGGCCGCCAGCCGGTCGCAGAACGGCCGGCGGAAGGCGCGAGCAGCGAATGCCGCCCCGTGCTCGGTGACCTCGCGGAGCAGCGTGACCCAGTCCAGGTCGCGCACCAGGGCACGCCTGCTCACAGCCGTGCTCAGTTCTTGTGGGGAGCCCAGTAGGCGAGCATCTCGGCAAAAGTCTCGAACGCTGGCGCGGAGACACCGTAGGGGGCCTCGAGGTGGATGCTCAGCGGGTACCCGAGGTCGGCGACACCGTCGATCACCCGCTTGTAGAGGTCCACCATGAGCTTGCGCTTCTCGGCGGGCTCGCTGCCGGCCAGCTTCGTGACGACGGCCTGCTCCTGCGCGACGACGTCGTTACCCGGGTCCTGGATCAGCCAGTTGATCAGGCCCACCCGGTTCTCGAACTTCGGGACGAACCCGAACGAGAGCAGGATCTCCGGCCGGTGCTCGGTCTGCTGGGCGAAGTCGGTCAGGAAGCCCACGATCGCGTCGGAGTACAGCAGCTGAGTCATGCCGAACGTGGCGCCCTGGTTGCACTTGAAGTTGAACCGCCCCTGCTCACTGTCCCGGGTCGGGATCAGGATCACGCCACGGTTACGCACGAGCTGGTCGTAGAGCGACAGCGCATCGGTCGGTGCGACGCCCGACCCCTCGCCGTCGTTCATCGTGCGCGGGACGCCGACGAAGATGATGCCGTCGATGCCGGCGGCCCGGAGATTCGCCAACCGTTCGGCCAGGATCGGTTCGTCCATGAACGCGGTGACCTGGGTGCACAGACCGCTCACCCCAGGCAGCTCCGGCTGGATGGCTGACCAAAAGTCAAGCACGTCCAGCTTCGGCTTCATCTGGACCGGTCGGTCGTCTTCCTCCTCGATCATCCCGGGGATCATCACGTGCCCGATCCGGCCTTCGAGGCCGAACGCCTTGGAGTGCTCGAGCACCTTGTGCGCCTCTTCGAGGGCCCGCTCCTTGCCGTCCTCGACGTTGGGCGGGACGAGCTCGAGTGCGATGGTGTTGAGGGTCATGGCGTCACGCCTCCGTCTCCGGCTGGTTGCTCGATCTCGACGGCCGCTGGATCGCTGATCAGCTGCGGGTACGCCGCGACAGCGTCGATCAGCTCGTTGACCCGAAGCGATGGGAGTTCGGACATCCGAGCCCTCCTTCGCCACGATAGATTGACGACACCGATCTGTCTGCCCTGTGTTATGCCAGGTTTTTCAGCCGATCTGCTCAGCCAACCCGGCCTCGGTGGCAGTTCGGGCCCCAGCTAGGGCCGCTGGCCGACAAAGGGCCTCCGGATCGCTTGGCACCCGGGCGTGATCTTCTGGGGCGGCCCCAGTGACCGGCCCTGAAGCTCGGACCGGATTTCTGGGAGCTGCTCAAGTTCCTCTGCGAGATTGACGAGCGTGACGTTCTGGATGGGCAGCCGCCCACCGTGGCCGACGAAATGGAACACGTGCCACGGACCCTTGTCCAGGGTGTCTTCCAGATCGCGGTAGGTCTGCCCGGCCACCCGTTCCAGCTCCACCAGCCCGTCGCGCTGCAGGCTGGCCAGCGCAGCCTGCAGCCGCTGCTGCTCCTCCCCCTATCCAGCGCGCGCACCAGAGGCACTTCCAAGCCCAGGTAGTCCTGCCCGCCGGGGTCGAACAGGAACTCCCACGGCAGCCGGGCCAGCTCCGGCGGGCGCACCCGCAACACCAGCCGCAGCCCACCGCCGTTCTCCCGAGCGCGTCGCTTGCTGTCCTCATACAGGATGCGTACATCATCAGCGATCAGCGCCTTGAACAACTGCTGACCCAGCTCCCGCACCGGTTTCTCGTCCTCAGTGGCCGCACGCCGCACCGGGATCGACGACGCCAGCACGTTGTGCTGTATCGCCGCTACCCTCCGCACCCAGCGGGCCGATCTCCACCTCGAAGTCGAGCGTGGTCATTCTCACCCTCCGAGCCGGTCACCCCGCGCATCACACGCGAGTGGTCGCCCGATCGTGCGACAGCCCGGCAGGGGACAACGCACCGCGACCGACACAACAATCCGGTCCGATCTCATGGCAGGGCAAGGACGATGCGGAGTGCCTCGTTGACTGCTCGTAGTGTCGTGGGGCTGAGCGAGCCGAGCAGGTCGTGGAGTTCGTCGCGGTGCAGTTGCTGCAGGTCGTCGGTGTTGACATGGCCAACGAGCGGGTCGCTGGTACCGAGCGGGACCCAGGTTCGCAGGTTAGCGTGGCGGTCGGTGGTGGTGATCCTGACGGCGAGCAGGTCGGACAGCGCGCGGTTGCGGTGGTTATTGCTGACCACGAGCCAAGGTTTGGGCCCGAATCCGATGTCGGCGCGGTATATCTGTCCTCGCAGCGGAACGCTCATGCGTCGGCGACGCGGTCGACGCGGTGGGCGTAGCGGCGGCGGCGCTCACGGGTCTCAGCGTCGTCGTGCACATCGGGCCACAGGTCGGCTAGTTCGGCGTATCCGCGTTCCAGTGCCCGTTCTCGCAGGGCGTCGGCGCCGGCGTGGACGAGTGCGCGGATGATCGTTGCTTCGGACGCACCCGGCTTCAGGGTGATGCCCTTCTCGGCGGCGGCTTCCACGAGGGCGGCCCACTCGGCGCGGTCGGGGTTGCTGACCGAGGCGATGGCCCCCTGATCGTGGTCATCGAACGTGACCGTGGTTCGCTTCGTCATGCATCAATACTAGCATCAC
>JBOHFU010000072.1:0-6730 GCA_050699675.1 Pseudonocardiaceae bacterium | reverse complement strand
GGCGGCGGCTTCCACGAGGGCGGCCCACTCGGCGCGGTCGGGGTTGCTGACCGAGGCGATGGCCCCCTGATCGTGGTCATCGAACGTGACCGTGGTTCGCTTCGTCATGCATCAATACTAGCATCACCCCGTGATGCATAATCACACATCAGCTGGAGTCGTAGGCGCGCGTATCCATGCTGCGGTGGGGCGGTCCAGCGCAACCCGCTCCTTGCCGACTTCCCAGCAGCTGAGCGGGCTGACCAGGACACAGCTCGCGGCGGTGATCCGCTCCCAGGCTGGTATGGAGATCCGGTCCGGCCGGTCTGGTCTGGCTGGGCCTGCCACCAGAGCAGCGCGTGCGTGTCCACGAGAACGCGATCAGCGCTCGGCATACCACGTTTCCCCGGTGGAGAAATAGGCCTCGTCGTCCTCGGCGAGGAAAGTGACCGAACCGCGGGTCGGCGGTGGTTCGTCGTCGATCGGGACCAGCCTCACCACCGGCTTGCCGTGCTTGGTCACCACGATGGTGGTATGTGCGCGGGCCACCTCATCAAGCAGGGCAAGGCAGCGGGCCTTGAAGGTGCTGGCCTGCATCACCACCTCGGCCATATGACCATTGGACCATGGTCTTGGTAAGCGCAGCTACTCCCATTCGATGGTGCCGGGGGGCTTGCTCGTCACGTCGAGCACCACCCGGTTGATCTCGGGCACCTCGTTGGTGATCCGGCCGGAGATGCGGGCCAGCACGTCATAGGGCACCCGGGACCAGTCCGCGGTCATCGCGTCCTCGCTGGACACCGGGCGCAGCACCACCGGGTGCCCGTAGGTTCGCCCGTCGCCCTGCACGCCGACGCTGCGTACCTGCGCCAGCAGCACCACCGGGCACTGCCAGATGTCACGGTCCATCCCGGCCGCGGCGAGCTCCTCCCGGGCGATGGCATCCGCAGCGCGCAGCGTCTCCAATCGCGCGGCAGTGACCTCGCCGATGATTCGGATCGCCAGGCCGGGGCCTGGGAACGGCTGGCGGTGCACGATCGTCTCCGGCAGTCCGAGTTCCAGCCCCACCCGGCGCACCTCGTCTTTGAACAGCGCCCGCAGCGGCTCGACCAGCTCGAATTTCAGGTCCTCGGGCAATCCGCCGACGTTGTGATGGCTCTTGATGTTCGCGGTGCCCGAGCCACCGCCGGACTCCACCACATCCGGGTACAGGGTGCCCTGCACCAGGAAACGGATCTCCTGGCCGTGCCGTCCCGCTTCGGCGGCGACGTCCCGAGCCGCGGCCTCGAAGACCCGGATGAACTCCCGCCCGATGATCTTGCGCTTCTGCTCCGGATCGGCCACCCCGGCCAGTGCGTCCAGGAACCGCTCCCGGGCATCGACGGTGACCAGCCGGACGCCCGTCGCGGCCACATAGTCCCGTTCCACCTGAGCACGCTCCCCGGACCGCAGCAGGCCGTGGTCAACGAACACGCACGTCAGGTCGTCCCCGACGGCTCGATGCACCAGCGCGGCGGCAACCGCGGAGTCCACCCCACCGGACAGGCCACAGATCAACTTGCCACCCTGGGTCTGAGCCCGGATCGTGGCCACGGTCTCGTCGATGACGTTGGCGGTAGTCCAGCTCGGCCGGATACCGGCCACCTCGTGCAGGAACCGGCGCAGCACCTCCTGACCATGTGGGGAGTGCGCCACCTCAGGGTGGTACTGCACCCCGGCCAGCCGCCGGTCGGTGTCCTCGAACGCCGCTACCGGGGCACCCGCCGATCGCGCGGTGACCGCGAACCCCGCCGGTGCGGCGGTGACGGCGTCGCCGTGGCTCATCCACACGGGACCGCGCGCGGGCAGCTCGCGATGCAGCACGCCGCCACCGGCGAGCACGTGCAGATCGGTGCGCCCGTACTCCCGGGTGCCGGTTTTGTGCACGGCGCCGCCCAGCGCGTCCGCCATTGCCTGGAAGCCGTAGCAGATGCCCAGCACCGGCACCCCGGCCTCGAACAGAGCGGGGTCGACGCGGGGGGCGCCGTGGGCGTACACACTGGCCGGGCCACCGGAGAGCACGATCGCGGCGGGCTTGCTCGCCAGGATCTCCGCAACCGGTGTGGTGTGCGGCACGACCTCGGAGTACACCTGCGCCTCGCGGACCCGACGAGCGATCAGCTGCGCGTACTGCGCACCGAAGTCCACGACCAGAACCGTCATGAGGGCACGCTACGCGTGCCCCGTGAGTGGCAAGGCGGGTCATGACTCGCATTGCCACTCACGGGTGCTCCAGACGCAGCGCGGCCGGAGCACCCGTGGGGACGGCGGGTGAAGCGTGGCGGGTGGGGGTCCAGCTGCTGGTAGTCCTCGCCGGGGCGGGCCGCGGGTCTGGATCGCCCCTGTTGGGACACAGGGCGAAGCACCATCGTGACCGGGTGCCGGGCCACGAAGCGCAGGAACTGCTGCCAGCGCGGAGTGTCCGACGCACCATCGGTGGCCAAGGTCTTCAACAGGGCCATCGCGTTGCTGCCCCGCCCGTAGCGCACCGGCTCGATGTGGGTGTGCTCGTCGGGGTGGAAGGAGGAGGTGATGGCCACCCCGCGGGAGAAGTCGCGCAACGGGTCCACTGTGTCCCGGCTGGCGCCGACGATCGCCTCGGAGCAGTGCCGGCCGCTGTCCAGAACACACCGGCCACTTGGGGAAATATCATCTCAATGCCTCTAAACGAGCTGTTGGGCCGCGGGCGCTCGCCCGGTCGATCTACACGAGACCGAGCAGGAGCTGCTGCGCCTGGCGGAGCACTACGAACAGGTCGACGACGAGGATCTCCTCGTCGAGTGGGAGCGCGGCGAGCCCGTGGCGATCGACGTCGGCGAGCCGATGGTGTCTCGTTCGGTACGATTTCCCCGGCACACCATGGATCGGCTAGGAACGACTTGATGCGGGCTGCGATCTGAACGATCGAGCGCTCCTCGCCGACGAGCTGGAACGAGCAGCCCGACTCCTGCGGGACAGTGCTTGACCGGTCTGACCGCAAAAGGGGGACGGGTCAGGGGCGGACGGTGAGGCCTACTTTTTGGAACTCTTTGAGTTCTGAGTAGCCGGTTTTGGCCATGGCGCGGCGCAGTGCGCCGAACAGGTTCACCTCGCCGCTGGGGTCGCAGGACGGGCCGAACAGCAGCGTGTCGATGCCGATCGAACCTTCAGGCACATCGATGACGTGGCTGCGCGGCAGCGACGGGTGCGCTGCGGCGGCGGTCCAGTACAACCCGTTGCCGGGCGCCTCGGCTGCGGCGGCCAGCGGTTCACCGAGCATCACCGCATCCGCCCCGCAGGCGATCGCCTTGGCCACGTCGCCGCTGGTGCGCATCCCGCCGTCGGCGATCACGTGCACATACCGTCCACCGGTCTCGTCCAGGTAGTCCCGCCGGGCGGCGGCTGCATCGGCGACCGCGGTGGCCATCGGCACCCCGATGCCCAGCACGTCACTGGTCGAGGTGCTCGCACCCGCCCCATGACCGACGATGACACCGGCGGCCCCGGTGCGCATCAGGTGCATCGCGGTGCGGTAGTCGGCCACGCCACCGGCGATCACCGGGACATCCATCGACGCGATGAACTCCACCAGGTTGAGCGGCTCGGCAGCACTGGAGACATGCTCGGCCGAGACGATGGTGCCCTGCACGACGAGGATCTCGACACCGGCGGCGAGCAGGTCAGGCGCGAGGCCGCGGGCGTGCTGCGGGCTGACCCGGGCGGCCACCGTCACACCGGACTCGGCCACCTGGCTGATCGCCTCGGTGAGCAGGTCGACCCGGATCGGGGCCGAGTGCCACTGCTGCAACAGCCGCACCGCGGCCGCCTCGTCGGCCTCGTCCATCGCGGAGGTGAGCCGGTAGAGCAGCTTGTCGACATTCGGGTGGCGCGCCCACAACCCCTCGGCATTGAGCACCCCCAGCCCGCCGAGCTCACCGATCCGGATCGCCATCGCAGGCGACACGATCGCGTCCGTGGGGTGGGTGATCAGCGGGATGTCGAAGCGGTAGGCGTCGATCTGCCAGGTGGTGGACACGTCCCGGGAGGAACGGGTGCGCCGCGAGGGCACGATCTCCACATCGTCGAAGCCGTAGGCCCGCCGCGCGGTGCGACCCATGCCGATTTCCACCAGATCGCGCATTTCAGCGCACCGCGTAGTTCGGGGCCTCCACCGTCATGGTGATGTCGTGTGGGTGGCTCTCCTTAATGCCGGCCGCAGTGATCTGCACCAGCTGCGCGCCCTGCAAGGCAGGGATCGTCGCGGCGCCGGCGTAGCCCATCGCCGCTCGCAGGCCACCCACCAGATGGTGAGCCACCAGCGACAGCGGCCCGCGGAAGGGGACCCGCCCCTCGATGCCCTCGGGCACCAGCTTGTCGTCGGACAGCAGGTCGTCGGCGAAGTAGCGGTCCCTGGAATACGACCGCCCGGCACCGCGCGAGGTCATGGCGCCCATCGAGCCCATCCCGCGATAGGTCTTGTACTGCTTGCCGTCGACCAGGATCAGATCACCCGGCGCCTCGGCGGTGCCCCCGAGCAGGCTGCCCAGCATCACGCTGCTGGCCCCCGCGACGATGGCCTTGGCGATGTCCCCGGAGAACTGGATACCGCCGTCGCCGATCACCGGAACACCCGCGGGGCGGCACGCCCGGTCCGCTTCGAAGATCGCGCTGATCTGCGGAACGCCCACCCCGGCCACCACCCGGGTGGTACAGATCGAGCCGGGGCCCACCCCGACCTTGACCGCGTCCGCACCGGCGTCGACCAGTGCCTGCGCCCCAGCCCGGGTTGCCACGTTGCCGCCGATGACATCGACGGTGCTGCCCACTTCGGCCTTGAGCGTGCTGATCATCTCCAGCACCCCGCGGGAGTGCCCGTGCGCGGTGTCCACGACGAGCACGTCGACGCCGGCCTCGACCAGTAACGCGGCCCGCTGCTTGGCGTCCTCGCCGACCCCGATCGCGGCCCCCACCAGCAGCCGCCCGTCTGGATCCTTGGTCGCCAGCGGGTACTTCTCGGTCTTCACGAAGTCCTTGACGGTGATCAAACCGCGCAGCCTGCCGTGCCCGTCGACGATCGGCAACTTCTCGATCTTGTGGCGACGCAGCAGGCCCAGCGCCGCGTCCGCAGTGACGCCCACCTGCGCCGTGATCAGCGGCGGCTTGGTCATCACGTCGGCGACCCGCTTGTCATGGTCGACCTCGAAACGCATGTCCCGGTTGGTGATGATGCCGACCAGCACCCCGTCCGAGTCGGTGACGGGCACGCCGGAGATCCGGTAGCGGGCGCACAGCGCGTCCACCTCGGCCAGGTTGTTCTCCGGCAAGCAGGTCACCGGGTCGGTCACCATGCCCGCCTCGGACCGCTTGACCAACTCGACCTGCGCGGCCTGCTCGTCGGCCGGCAGGTTGCGGTGCAGCACCCCCATCCCGCCGTGACGGGCCATCGCGATGGCCATCCGTGCCTCGGTCACCGTGTCCATCGCTGAGGAGACCAGCGGCACCCGCAGGGTGATGTTGCGGGACAGCCTGGTCGACGTGTCGACCTCCGCAGGTACTACGTCGGATTCGGCGGGGAGCAGCAGGACATCATCGAAGGTCAGACCGAGCAGCGCGAACTTCGACGGGAACCCGGGCGCGGTGAGCTCGCTGGTCATGCGCAGGGACGACCTTCCTGGCGGTGGCTGGGGTCAATTGGAGTCGGTTGGCGGCCGGGCTGGGTTGACTCTGGTCCGGGCGGACCCTCGTGTGGGGTCAAATCCATGGTATCCGTCACAGCGCCATCCGCCGGGCGGGTACGGTGCCAGCCGTGGCGCATGACTCACTTCCCCCCGACCCGTTCGCCGGTGACCCGGAGGACCCGACGCTGGCGCTGGAAGCGTTGGATGACCCCGGGGACACCGATGAGGAGCCGCTGGACGACGAGGAGCGGGCAGGCCTGCTCGCCGACCTGAGCGATCTGGCCGTCTACCAGGCACTGCTGGCGCCTCGCGGGCTACGCGGGATCGTTGTGGACTGTCACGACTGTGCCGAGCAGCACTATCACGACTGGCACTTGCTGCGAGCGAGCCTGCAGCAGCTACTCGAGGATGGCCGGATGCGCCCGCACGAGCCCGCCTACAACCCGGACCCGGCCGGTTACGTGAGCTGGGAGTACTGCAGGGGGTACGCCGACGCAGTCGTCGCTGAGAACGGAAGCTGACCCGCATCAGCCGCCCGCGGCTAACGCGGGTCAACGCCGACCGCGGGACTTGAGAAACGGGTCCGTGGGTCCCCTACGCGCTGGGCCCGCGACCCTCGGGCACATCCGAGGGATGCCTCGGCGGACTGGGCGGACTGGGCGGACCGGGCGGACCGGGCGGTGCTGGCGGCATGAAGTCCGATGGCGACGTACGGATCGGCTTCGCATTCGGTTGGGTGGATTGCTCGTCTGGCTGCGGCGGGGTCGGTTTTGGCGGGGGGACCGGCTCTGGTTTCGCCGGGGCTGGGTATGGCTCGGGCGACGGGCTCGGGCTCGGCTCCGGCGACGGGCTCGGGCTCGGCTCCGGCGACGGGCTCGGCTCCGGCGACGTAGTGAAATCTGGCTGCGTGGGCGGGGTGGTGTCTGAGAACGATGGGTCCCACGGCGCGGGGCCGGGCCGTTTCGACGAGCTGGCATCCGGCCATCCGGGCGGCGCACCTTGCGCGGGCGGGCCCGCATCCAGCGCCTGTTCGAGCTCACGATGTTGGGTGGTGA
>JBOHFU010000071.1:0-10884 GCA_050699675.1 Pseudonocardiaceae bacterium | reverse complement strand
TCGACCTGTCACCGAGCTGGGTGTCCCGGCTGATCTCCGGCAAGCGCAACGTTACCGCGGTGCAGGCCTCGGCGTTTCTCGCCGTCTGCCAGACGCCGAGCGCGGAGCGGGAGCGGCTGCTGGAGCTTTGCGACGAGCAGCACACCCAGGGCTGGTTCCAGCAACACGGCTCCCGGCTGCCGCTGCAGCTGGTGACCTTGATCGACCACGAGAACAAGGCGGTGGCAATCGGCGACTTCCAGTCGACGCTCATCCCCGGCCTCTTGCAGACCGGGGATTACACCCGCGCGCTCATCCGCGAGGCGGGCACGATTCCCGCAGGCGAGATCGACGATCGGGTGGCCGCCCGGCTGGCCCGTCAGAGCCTGTTCAGCCGGGACCGTCCCGCCAGGTTCACCTTCTACCTGCACGAGTTCGTGCTGCGGCTGGCGGTCGGCGGCCCGGCGGTGATGGTCGATCAGTTGGCCCTGCTGGAGCGGATGTCCCGGCGGTCCTATCTCACGCTACGGGTGGTGCCGGCCACGCTCGGCGCACATGCCGCGATCAACGGATCGTTCACGCTGATGGAATTCGCTGAGTTCAAGCCTGTGGTCTATTTGGAGAGCGAGACCTCCAGCCTGTTCCTGGAGAAGCCCGTGGAGATAGCCGCTTACCAAAGCATCCTGGGCGCACTGGCCGAGACCGCGCTGGGCGAGGGAGAATCAAGAGAGCTGATTGCCACCCTGGCAACCGAGCTCTCCGCGGATCGAGAGGATCATGATGACCGCG
Organism: Pseudonocardiaceae bacterium; assembly: GCA_050699675.1. Taxonomy (GTDB): domain Bacteria; phylum Actinomycetota; class Actinomycetes; order Mycobacteriales; family Pseudonocardiaceae. The sequence continues at coordinate 10,116 of JBOHFU010000071.1, read as the reverse complement.
CCTGAGCCGGACGTGATTGTCTGGCGCACCAGCAGCTACAGCGGTACCAACGGTGGCTGCGTCGAGGTCGGCTGGCGCACCAGCAGCTACAGCAACGGCGGCACCTCCTGCGTCGAGGTCGCCCCCACCCCGGACGCCGTGCTGATCCGTGACTCCAAGCACCGCACCGGCCCCGCCCTGACCGTCCACACCACCGCCTGGCAAGCCTTCCTCACCACCCTCATCCGCTGACCACGTGCCTGGCCACCATCCGATTAACCTGCTCGGCGGCCAGGTCATCGGCGAGTGCGGCGAGTGACGGTAGATCGAGGGCGGCTGGATCTGCCGTGTAGGTGGCGAGCACGTGACCACGGATGACTGATCTAATGTCACCCGCGCCCACGTCCACTCCGGCTGCGCGCAACTCGGTAAGCCGGTGCTCTCCTACCCCCGCTGCCGTTCTCGGATCAATCAGTGAGCAAGGCAGCGCGCTGCACCGCTTCCGGCATACGATCACCGCGTCCAGGTTCGACGGCTCGACGCCGCCTTTAGTGACGCTGGTGGTCATCTCGCCCTTGACCGGCTGCACTGCGGTCACGACCAAACCAGCCTCGGCCAGTGCCCGCGCGAGGGCGACCCAGCCTGGCAGCCGGGCCTGATGGAAAGTGAAGGCCAGCAGACCATCTGATTTCAGGACCCGCGCGCACTCCTGCCAGACGCGCGTGATAGCTGCCTCGAACTCCACTGGCGATGCGCTCTGCACTTCATCAGTGCTACGGGTCGTCACAGTACCGCTGGGGTAGTGGGCAAACGGCATTAACTGCCGGAGCCAGGAATGGAAGAAGTCAGCCAGTTCGGAATAGTGTACGTTATCCATGTAGGGCGGGTCGGTCACAATGAGGTCGACCGACTCATCAGGAAAGTCGGTGCGTGACGAATCGCCGGTGCGCAGGTAGATGGTTCCAGGCGCCAGCCCTTCCGCCGGCCACGAATTTACTACCGTGGCCTCGGTCGGCAGAGACAGCCCGGAAGCCCGCTCTACCCGGCCGTTGCGGAGGATGTGGTCGGTCGGCGCCTGCTTGTAGGAATGAGCACGCAGCAGCCTACTCTGGAAGAGGGTCGAGAACGAGCCGGATGAGGCAGGCGTTCCCCATGGGTGGGCTTCGAGTGGTGTCCGCTCAGGTTTGAGTATGTGGTGGCTGAACATGTGGCGAACGGCACCTGTTCCTTCTCCCTTAAAGGAACAGAACATGTTGTTGAACTCCAGTGTTCCGGAGAACAGCGCTACCAACGCCTCACGTTCGGCCTCACCTGTGCTCAGGTCCCGGATCGTCGCGGCGAGCAGCCCGAGCGAGTAGAGCTGGCGGTCGTTGAAGAACTGCCGCCAGCTGGTGAATCCCCAGCGAATCGCCTGACGGGTGTTCTCCCCGTGGTCCAGTTCCCCCAGCGGCAGGACGAGGTCTGCCGTTCGCTGCTGGAGCAGTTCGGAGCACTCCGCGTAGAGAGATCGGTCAAATTCGGTGATGGGCTCATAGCGCTTCTTTCCGTTGCGGCCGAGCACGAGTTTGGCGTACATCTCGCGGCGTGGTATCTCGCATGCCAGCGCGTCCAGCACCTTCGATGTGTGCCCGTTCGGGCAGTTCATGGTGCCGCGGACGACCGCCCCCCGGCGGGGGACCTGATGCCCGCTGCGGCACGTCAGACGCTCATCATCGTACCTGCCGGGCATGACATCGAGACAGGTCGGACAAACGATCTGCGCCGCCGGAACACGCTTTGGATAAGCGTTCTGCGAGAACACATGGGTCGAGAAGAGGCGAGTGTGAACACCACAGGCGGGGCACGCCGCGATTGCCACCCAGAAGTAGTACAGAACCGGTTCACCGATCTCGGTGCAGTGTACGCGGTCGATCTCGGCCCGGCTGCCCTCTTCGACCAGCTTGTACGCACGCTCCAATTCTGAGATGTCCCACTCCTGGACGGCTTGCCGCTGGACAAGCGTGGCCACTGGATTGATGTCCCAGCCGATGACATTGGCACCGAGCTTGGCGGCCTCGACGACGGTCGTTCCCGAGCCGGCGAACGGATCGAAGACGGTCAGTCCGTCCAATCTCGTGGCAGTGTTGTATGCGGCGAGGGCAGCTGCGTGATCCTCGGTGACGGCGGCAGTGAGGATTCCCCTGAAGACGCTGCCCAGGCGTTTCGCCCACCACTTATGCGTACTGGTTGCGGGACGATGGATTTCCTTACGCCAGGACTCGTGCTCACCGATGTGGCTCAGCGCGGCCGCGGGAAAATCCTGCTCCAGCGCCGTCGCTGAAGGCACGCGAGACAGCATGCATTCCTGGACCTGCCCAATGGTCAGCGGTTCAAGATCGAAGAGCGTCACTCGTCACCACCGGCCATTATGTGCTCATCGACCTGTTCGGCGGCCTTCATCGTGACCGCGCCGCTGCCCTTGCCTTTCACGCGGTACGCTGCGAAGCGATGCTCCTGGCCCGCTGAGGGATTGGGCGCAAGCTGCGGCGTCAGCTTGTTCGTCCGCAGATCGAAGGAGTAGCCGACGAACATGTGCTCGGTCTCGGTCCGCACTAGCTCACCAACCTGCTCCAGACGGCCGTTGAACATCGAGTCATCAGGCACGATGAGCGTGGCTTGACCAGTCGTGCCGCTCGTCAGGGCGAACGGTGTGGGCGCCACGTACATCTTGCGGTCACGGACAAGCAGATCGCCGTACGACCCAAAGCCCCGGAAGCTTGTGTTCCGGTGAACATAGGTGTGATCCGCGTTGAGGAAGTCGCCGTGACACAGGACCAGGTCGACGACCGGGTACTCCGGGTCATCAGTGCTGGCCGGGTACCGGCCGAAGAGGTAATAAATGGCGCGCCCGTTGTGCTTACCGGTTGGCACTCGGCTGTTGCTGTCGTAGCTCGCCTCGCGACCGGGCCACTGAAGTCCCTTGACCTCGTATCCTTCCGGATGGTGCACAAGGGTGAAGTCCGGGTAGGTGTTGCGGCCGATGAAGTCGTGCTGAAGGTCGGCGTCGTCCAAGCGAGCGCTCACCCAGTTCTGGAAATGGAACTCCTTGTCAGACCGGCTGACGCGCTGGATCAAGATGGCGCACTGCATGGCCGCACAACAGGCCACAAGAACATCCGCACAGGTGGAGGAGCTGGTAGTGGTCAAGATCTTCGTCCTGCTCGTCTCGCGCTGAAGGCGTCTGGGAGCCCATGATCGGCCTTAGGCTAGTCGGCTACTCCGACATCCGGTGGGAGCGGCACGACACCAGTGGGCGGGCCTGCGGTGATGTCGGATCACCTCCACGCTCTGACTAGCCTCGCTATGTGCCTGCAGACCCGTTAGCCCCGCTGATGGACCTGCCCGGAGTTGCGGAAGCCGTTACGCGGGCCCGCGACGGGGTGGCCAGGGTGCATCGGCACCCCGCTAACCGGCGCGGCTGGCCGGTCACCGCGGCCGAGGCGTCGGTGCGGGCGGCCCGGGCCTCGGCCGCGCTGGACGGTGGCAGCACCGCGTTGCCTCCCGACGGGTCGGTGGACGACCCGGTGCTGGCTGGCGCCCTGCGGGTGGCGCAGGCTCTGGGGGGGTTGCTGGGCACCTGGCAGCGGGCTCCGTTGCAGGCCCTGGCCCGGCTGCACGTGCTCGCCGCGGCAGATTTGTCGCCCGGGCCGCAGCTGGGCCGGCCGCGCTCGTCGCTGGAGATCACCGCCCGGCTCGACGCGCTGGCCCAGCTGCTCGCTGGGGGTAGTCAGGTCGCCGCGCCGGTGCTCATCGCGGTGGTGCACGGGGAGCTGCTGGCGCTGGCGCCCTTCGCGCAGGGCAATGGCGTGGTCGCGCGGGCTGCGGCCCGGCTCACCGTGGTTGCCAGCGGGCTGGATCCCAAGGGACTGGTGGTGCCAGAGGTCGGTCATCTGCGCCGCGAGCAGGAGTACCGGGCCGCGGCGGCCGGCTTCGCGGGTGGCGGTGCGGAGGCGGTCGGCCGGTGGATCGTGCACTGCTGCACCGCGCTGGTCGCCGGGGCCCGGGAGGCCACGTCAATCGCAGAGGCGGTGACCCAGGGTAGTCATTGACCGCGACCGTCTGGCGGAAGCGGGTGACAGGGCTCTCGCCGATCAGATAGGTCGTCCGCGCAATGAAGCGGCGGTGCTGCTCGACCCTTCGCGGGTTCGAGCAGCACCGCCGTCCGCACGGCTTACCGGGGTACCAAGCGTGCAACTCGTGTCGTACCAACGGGGTCTCGGCGCCCGCATCCCCAAAGGACCCGGTACGCAAACCCTTGACGACAAGCCTCCCGCGGCGTGCTGCGCGTGGGGTGCCCGGCGCCCGTGCGCGGAGCTCTGTTCGGGGTGGACGGTACTTCTCTACTGCACCGCCCCTGGCCTTGCAGAGGTCCGTGTCCTCATGTCTACGCGGTGACGGGGGACACAGCAAGGGGCCCGATCAGGTACAACCTAGTAGCTACGCAGCGTACAAATTTTAGATACAGTTCATCCATTAGGATTACTAGCTACCCGTTGAGCCGAACTCGACTCAACGCTGCCGCCGCCGCAGCCCATACCATGCGACGCCGGCCGCGGCAACAGCGCCCAGCCCCACTGCGGCGGCGATCTGCGCGCCGGAGGGGGCCGGGATCCGGCTCCGCAACGACACCGGGTCGGAGAATGCGAGCACTGGCCAGCCCCGCTGGAGCGCCTCGCGGCGCAGCGCCCGGTCCGGGTTCACCGCCGTCGGATGGCCGACTGCCTCCAGAAGCGGCAGATCCGTGATCGAGTCGGAGTAGGCGTGGCACCGTTGCAGTTCGTAACCGTGCTGCGTGGCCAGCTCCCGAGCGGCGAGTGCCTTGTTTTCCCCCGCGCAGTAGAACTCCACGTCGCCGGTGTACCGACCGTCATGGGCGACCATCCGGGTGGCCACGGTGTGCGTTGCGCCGATCATCTCGGCGATCGGCTGCACGACCTCCGTGCCGGAGGCCGACACCACGACGATGTCGTGGCCGCGCTCGCGATGCGAGGCGATCAGCTTGGTGGCCTCGGCGTAGACCAGCGGGTCCACGATGTCATGCAAGGTCTCCTCGACGATCGCCGTCACCTGGGCGATGTCCCAGCCCGCGCACTGAGCGGTGATCTGCGCGCGCATCCGGTCCATCTGCTCGGCGTCGGCCCCGGCCAGCAGGAACATGAACTGTGCGTAGCTGCTCTTGAGCACCGCACGCCGGTTGATCAGCCCTTCCTGGAAGAACCGCCGGGAGAAGGCAAACGTGCTGTTCTTGGCGATGATCGTCTTGTCCAGGTCGAAGAATGCCGCGACGCCACGGGAGCCCGGGTCGGAAGGGGTCAGATCGGGCAGCGTCCCAGTGGACGGGTTCACAGCGGGCAGCGTCACAGCAGGCAGCATAGGTTCGCACGCTGGCAGCCGGACGGCCGATGTCGGTCCCACCAACGGCACACTAACGGTAGGTGGCCGCACGATGGTGTACAAGGATCGCGACAGGATAAGGTGGGGTCGTCCGGTGCTGAACCGGACCGGTTCAGCCCGACCCCCCTGGGTCTGAGCCTCTGACGACCCCCGCCATCCCCCCGGCGGGGGTCGTCCCTTGTTCGGGGCAGCTGGTCCACCCCGCCATCCACAGCACCCCCGCTGTCCACATGTCGATCATGAGGCGATCGCCGGATCAGACCCGACTGGTTGACAGTGACGTCAGACGCTCCGGGCAGCACGGGGCCGGACTGAGCTAGGGGACACAGGTGGGGATGAGCGTTGGAGGTGCGAGCGGCCGGGCTGGGGCCGCTCGCCGGCCGCTGCTGATGGTGGCCCCGGGTGAGCTGGCCGACGAAGTGGTCCGGCTCGCCGCGGCAGCGGGGTGCGAGCCGGACCGAGTCACCGATCCGGAAGGGATCCAGGAACGGTGGACCACCGCCCCGCTGGTGCTGCTGGATGTCCAGGCCGCAAGGAACTGCGCGAACGCCGGTCTACCTCGCCGGGACGGCGTGGTGATCGTCACCGCTGGCGGAGCTGGCAATGGCGCCTCGGCAGCACCCGACCCGGAGGTCTGGCGGTACGCGGTGGCGGTGGGTGCCGAGCACGTGGCGGTGCTGCCCGAGGCGGAAGCCTGGCTGGTGGGCGCGCTGGCCGACGCGGTGGAGTCGCCGGCCGCCCCGGGGCGCGTGCTGGCGGTCCTCGGCGGGCGGGGTGGCGCCGGGGCATCGGTGTTCGCCGTCGCCGTTGCGGTGGCCGTGGTCGAATCCGGTCGCCACGCCCTGCTGGTTGACTGCGACGTACTGGGCGGTGGCCTGGACCTGGCCGTGGGCGCCGAGGACACGGAAGGGCTGCGCTGGCCAGGACTCGCGCTCGGCGGCGGCCGGGTGCCGGCCGCCGCCCTGCACGCGGCGCTGCCCACGCCCCGGCTCGGGTACCGGGCTGGGCTCACCGTGCTGTCCTGCGACCGGGACGGCCCGGGACCGGACGGGTCAGCGGTGCGCACGGTCTGTGGTGCCGGGCGGCGGGCCGGGGAGACGGTGGTCTGCGATGTGCCGCGGTACCCGTGCGAGCCGGGTGCCGCGGCGCTGGAGACCGCGGATCTGGCGGTGCTGGTGGTGCCGGCCGAGGTCCGGGCCGCCGCGGCGGCCGCGACGGTGGCGGCGCGGGCGAAGCGCTGCGGGGTTGCATTGCAGTTGGTGGTGCGGGGACCCGCTCCGGGTGGACTCACCCCCAACGATGTCAGCCGGGCTTTGGACCTTCCCTTGCTCGCCGCCATGCGGCCGCAGCCCGGGCTGGCTGGCGCGCTGGATCGCGGTGCGGTACCAGGTCGGTCCCGGGGGCCGCTGGCTACCGCCGCCCGCCAGGTGCTGGGGGTACTGGATGGCCCTGGCCGCGCGCTGGGCAGGGCGGCATGACCGCGTCAGCGCCCGGTCGACCAGTGCAGCAGGCCGGCACCGGTGCGGCCCTGGTCGACCGGGTCCGCCATCGGCTGGCTGCCGACGGCGCAATCGTCTCTCCGGGCTCGGTGGCGGCCGCGGTGCGGGCCGAGTCCGGTGGTGTGCTGGCCGACCTGCAGGTGCTCTCGGCGCTGCGCGAGCTGCAGCGCGAGCTCGTCGGGGCCGGGCCGCTGGAACCACTGCTGGCCGATCCAGCTACCACCGACGTGCTGGTCAGCGCTCCTGACCAGGTGTGGGTGGAGCAGGACGGAGAGTTGCGCCGCACCAAGGTGCGGTTCGCCGACAACGAAGCGGTGCGCCGGCTGGCCCAGCGGCTGGCGCTGGTCGCGGGGCGCCGCCTGGACGATGCCTCACCCTATGTCGATGCGCCGCTGCCCGGTGGCGTCCGGCTGCACGCCGTGCTGGCGCCGATCGCCACCGACTGCACCTGCATCTCGCTGCGCGTGCTGCGGCCCGCCACCCACGGGCTGGACGCGCTGCAGCAGGCGGGCAGTGTGGCACCCGAGGCCGGCCGGCTGCTGCGGGCCATCATCGCTGCCCGGCTGGCCTTCCTCGTGGTCGGCGGAACCGGCAGTGGCAAGACCACGCTGCTCGCCGCGTTGCTCGGTTGCGTGCCCGCCGGCGAGCGGATCGTGTGCGTGGAGGAAGCCCCCGAGCTGCAGCCAGGGCATCCGCACGTCGTCCGGTTGGCCACCCGGGCGCCCAACATCGAGGGCGCCGGCGAGGTGACGTTGCGCGATCTGGTGCGCCAGGCGCTGCGGATGCGCCCGGACCGCCTCGTGGTCGGGGAGGTGCGCGGGTCGGAGGTGTGCGAACTGCTCGCCGCGCTCAACACCGGGCACCAGGGAGGCGCCGGAACCTTGCACGCGAACTCCCCGGCCGAAGTGCCTGCGCGGCTGGAGGCCCTGGCCGCACTGGGCGGCATGCCGCGGCACGCATTACACAGCCAACTCGCCGCCGCCCTGCAGGTGGTGCTGCACGTGGTGCGATGCGACGGGGTGCGCAGGCTGGCCGCAGTGGGGGTGCTGCAGCGCGAGGGGGATCTGGTTCGTGTCCTTCCGGCCTGGCAGGACGGACGCTGGGGGCCGGGGGAGCAGCGTTTGCGAGACCTGCTCGACGGCCACGGCGGGGGTGCGGCGTGCTGAGCCTGGCGGTGACCGCGGTGGCTGCCGCGGCGCTGTGCTGGCCGGCCGGTGCGGGCCGGGGTCGACTCACTGAGCTGGGCCTCACCGCGCTGGGCCGCCGGCGGGTGCGTGCACAGGTAGTCGCGGCCGTTCCGAACTGGCTCAAACAGCGTTGCCTGCTGCTGGTGGCCCTGGCCGCAGGGCTCGGTGCGCTGTTGGCCGGCCCAGGTGGCGGGCTCGCGGCTGCCATGGTGACCGGCACCGCTGCCGCGCGCTGGCGGGCTGGTCGGGATCGCCGGGTCGCGGCCATGGCAGCCACCGGGTTGTCCGATGCCCTCGGGGTGTTGGTAGCGGAACTGCGGGCCGGCGCCCACCCCAGCGACGCGGCCAGAGCTGCCGCGGACGGGTCCGCCGACGCCACCCGAGCACTGTCCGCGGCGGCCGCGGCGGCCCGCCTTGGCGGCGACGTCCCGGCGGTGCTGCGCAGCGCGGGTCCGGTGCAGCTGGGCTCGTGGCTGGGCAGGCTCGCCGATGCGTGGTCGCTCGCCGACCGGTACGGGATCCCGCTGGCCGACCTGCTCGACGCGGTCCGGTCCGATACCGAGCAGCGGGTGCGCTTCGCTGCTGACGTCGAGGCCCGGCTTGCCGGCCCCCGGGCGACCGCGGTGGTGCTGGCCGGGCTGCCGCTGCTCGGGCTGGCCCTGGGCCACGCGGTGGGTGCCGCACCGCTGCGGGTGCTCAGCGAGACGCCGGTGGGCCAGGTTCTGCTGGTGGTCGGCACCGGCCTGGCCTGCGCCGGCGTGCTCTGGAGCGCGCGGCTGGTGTCCGGGGCGGTGCCGGCATGACGGTGCAGGCACTGGCGATGCTGGTGGTGGCGACCGCGCTAGTGGTGGCCCCGGGTCCAGTGGGGCCCCGGTCGAGGTTGCGGCAAGCGGGTGGCACCTGCCCTGCGCAGCGGCGGGACCGGGCCCCGGCCCGCTGGCTCGGCGCCCATGTGGACACCGGCGGCGAGTCGCTGGCCTTGGCCGGGGCATGGGAGTTGCTCGCGGCCTGCCTGCGGGCCGGCATGCCCGTCCCGGTGGGGGTACGAGCAGTTGCCGAGGGGCTCGACGCTCCGGCTGGCCCCGCGCTGCGCCGGACCGCGGAACTGCTTGCGCTGGGCGCTGACCCGGCGCAAGCGTGGCAGCCCACGCTGGAGTGCGCCGCGACGGCGCGGTTAGCGAAAGCCGCCAGGCGCAGCGGCCGCAGCGGCACCGCACTCGCCGAGTCGGTCACCCGGCTGGCCGCGGCGGTGCGGGCCGGCGCCCGGGAGCGATCCGAAGCCCGGGCACAGCGCGCCGGGGTGCTGATTGCGGCTCCGCTAGGGCTGTGCTTTCTCCCCGCCTTCCTCGCCATCGGAGTCGTCCCGGTGGTGATCGGACTCGCCGCGGGCCTCGCGCAACAGTGGTGACCAGAAATTCGACAGAGATAAGGAGACTGAAATGGTGATTGGCAGCAGAAAAGTGCCGCGACTGGTAGCCGCGCGGCTAGCGCATGCGGTTCGCGGGGAGACAGGCATGAGCACTGTCGAATACGCGATCGGGACGATCGCCGCGGCGGCTTTCGCCGCGATTCTGTACAGGGTGGTGACCGGCGACACGATTATCGGCGCGCTTACCGACTTGGTGGCGCGGGCGCTGTCGGTGAACTTCTGATGCCTGTACTGCCTGTTGCCGGCGGGGCCGGCGATATGCCCACCGTTGACCGGGCCGGCGACCGGGGCACGGTCACCGTCGAGGCGGCGCTGGCGCTGTGTTCGCTGGTGGTCGTGCTCGCCCTCGTGCTCGCCGCGGTGTCTGCGGTGGCGGCACAGCTGCGCTGCGTCGACGCCGCCCGGGAGGCGGCGCGGCTGACCGCCCGGGGTGAGCAGGACCGCGCCGAGGACCTCGCTCGGCGGATCGCGCCGGGTGGCGCGGTGGTTACGGTGACCGTCCGCGGCGACGAGGTCACGGCGCGGGTGTCGGCGGATCCGGTGGCCGGGCTGCTGCCAGGGATCGAGGTCGGGGCCGAGGCGGTGGCGG
>JBOHFU010000070.1:0-10949 GCA_050699675.1 Pseudonocardiaceae bacterium | reverse complement strand
GTTGGTGATGATTCACCTGGTGATGATGTGGCGGTGCTCGCCGTGCGCCGCCAAGACAGCGGCGAGGTCGGTCCGTTAGACCTGGTAGTGCCGGCGTTGCCCTGGTCGTTGAGGGATATCCGCGTTGCGGTGCGCCGCTGGCTGTCGGCGGTCGGCGCCGAGCCGCGTGCGGCCGCTGACCTGCTCGTCGCTGTCGGTGAGGCATGCACCAATGCCGTTGAGCACGCCTACGGTCCTGGTGGTGGCACCGTGAGGGTGCATCTGGAGCTCCAGCTGCCGGATGTGCTGGTCACCGTCCGCGATACGGGCCGTTGGCGACCGCCCCGCAATGAGGGCCGAGGACGGGGGACACTGTTCATGCGGAACTGCAGCGACGATCTGCGGATCGATCATGGTCCTACCGGAACCTGCGTCGTCATCCGTCGCCGCCTGACCGAGCAGGCGCTTCGATGACTGCCGCGAGGGTGGAGACCAGCGCCGAGAACGGGTTGATGCGCATCGCTGTCAGCGGCGAGATCGATCTCGCAAATGCCGCAGCCATCGAGGATGCGCTTCGGGAGGCGGTTTCTCATCAGCCGACGACGGTGTCGGTCGACCTGACCGAGCTCACCTACATGGACAGCGCCGGAATAAGGATCCTGTTCGCGCTGGCTTCTCGGCTACAGGCGCTGCGGGTCGTCCTGGAACTTATCGTGCCGCTTGAGTCGCCCACCCGTCGACTAGTGGAGCTATCGGGGTTTGAGTCGCTTGCTGCGCTTCGACCCGGACGCCACTGATCGGCTACCAGGCGGGGACCAGGGTGCGGGCGCTGTAGCGATCTCAGAACAGACCCGGGCTCCAGAGACATCCCGGAGGAGGATGGTCGACGGTTTGGCCGATCACGCTCGCCGGAAGTTGACCCGTTTGGTAGGCCTCTTGCCCTCTTCGAGCTTGCCTGGGCGGAGAACTTCGTCTTCGGCCAGCCGCCGTTCGCTGCCGTCGCGCAGATCCTCCTCAACGACGGCGGTGTCCGCAGGCAGGCCGCCGAGCGCACGAATGTCGGCGACCGAAATGGTGTCCTTCTCCCAAGGATGGGCGTGCCCTTCAATCAGCACTTCATACTGAACAGCGTCTGCCTCTTCGTTCATGTCCGATCGTTCCCTCTGTGGATGTCCAACTAGCTCAGCGTGACTGTTTCTGCCCATCGCGATGTCCCGGCAGGTTGTCGGCGACCACCGCCCCGCGCTGTCCCATCGGCCGCGGCTCTCCGATGGTGGTGTCGCACTCGGTCTGGCGCTCGGCCTCAGAGTTGATCTCTGCTCCGAGCAGAACAATGTAGCAAGTCAACAACAACCACAACAAGAGCACGATCACGCCGGCCAACGCACCGTAGGTTTTGTTGTAGTTACCGAAGAAGTTGACATAAAGGCTGAACCCTGCACTGCCCGCCAACCACAGCAGCGCCCCGATCACGCTGCCCAGCGTGACCCAGCGGAACTTCGCAGGCTTGCGGTCCGGAGCCACCCGGTAGAGCACCGCCAGCCCGACAACGACCAGGAAGAAGAGCAACGCCCACCGCAGCACCTGAGCGAGAACCGTCCCGACCGGGCCCAGGGGCACTGCGGCCAACACCACCGGCACGACGGCGATCAGTGCCAGGGTCAGTACCAGGAATACGATCGCACCCAGAGTGAGCAGCAGCGCGACCCCGCGGAGCTTCAGGAAGCCCCGCTTCTCCTTCTCGTCGTAGGCGAGATTCACTGCGGTCATCAGATTCGAGGTCCCGCTCGACGCGCTCCACAGCGCAACCAGCAGCGAGACGGCCAGCCCGACCGTCAGCGCCCCGCCGCTACTCTGGGTGATGGCGCTCAGTTGATCGAAGACCAGCTGCTGGGCGGCTTGCGGCAGCCCCGCCGTGAAGCTGCGCACCTGCTCGGTGATCTGCTCGGGATCGGCCACCAGACCCACCAGTGTCACCAGTGCGATCAGCGCCGGGAACAACGCCAGGAACGCGAAGAAGGCCACTCCAGCCGCCAGCAGCGCGATGTTGTGCTCTTGGCTCTCCCGCATCGCGCGCCCCAGTACCTCCCGCCACCCCTGCATCGGAATCTGGGTCGGCGAGTCCGCGTGCGTGCCGAGGTCTGGCCGCTGGTCGCCGGCGTCAGGCTGGCTGTCCAGCTCGCTCTCGCTCAGAGTCATGCACCAAGACTTCCCCAATTCGCCGATTCCATGCGACGTAGTGCACCCTGCGTGACGTTGCGCAGACCGGGTACCCCGCCGGCGTCCGGTGCGGTCAGTGGCCAGGGAGGCTACTCCCTGATCAGCTGGCAAGCGCGCGGAGGCGGCGTCGGACTTCGTCGGGGCCGAGGGTGCAGGCGACGGCGTGGAGGTCGGGGCTGCGGGTGGAGCCGGTGAGGGTGACTCGGATGAGTTGTGCGGCTTCGCGGATGGAGCCCGGGTAGGTGTCGGGGTTGTTCTTGTATTCCTTGGGGCTGGGGGCGAAGCCGTGCTTGGCGGCGAGCTGGCGGATCTGGTCGAACCATTCCCTGGGGTCGTCGAGCGGCTGGTAGCCGTCGGCGAAGTCGGCGAGAAATGCTTGGGCGAGCTGGGGGTCGAGGCAGCCGAAGCGCTCATCGGCTGGGTCGTTGACGAGGGCGAACAGTTCGGGGAAGAAGAACCCGTAGGCGGTCCGGAAGTCCGACCATTTGCGCAGGTCTTTGCGCGGGTTGTCGACGCCCTCGCGCTCCACCGCCAGGGCCCGCAGGGCGAGGCCGCGTTCCGCGTCCAGGACGGTGACCAGCTCAGGGTCGTGGGTGGCCGCCCAGGGGCGGATGGCGTTGAGGATCTGCTCGCCGGTGAGGGTGGCGATGTGATCGGCGGAGATGTCTTCCAGCTTGACCAGGTCGACCAGGGGGCCCGCGACGCCGCACTCCGGTAGGCGGATGGGCTCATGGAGGGCGTCGGCGAGGGGCATCTCGGCGAGCCGGCCGTTGGCCAGCCCACGCAGGTAGTACAGCACCGCCTCGGCCGGATAGCCGGCGCTGATGTAGAAATCGACGCTGGCCTCAGGGTCCTTGCGCTTGGACAGTTTGCGCTTGCCGCCGGAGATCTGCTTCATCAGCGGGGCGATGTGCGCGTACCGCGGAGTGGGAAAACCCAGCGCGTCGAACAGTTGAAGGTGCAGCGGCACCGAGGAGATCCATTCCTCACCGCGGATGACCAGGGTCGTGCGCATGAGGTGGTCGTCGACGGCATGTGCGAAGTGGTAGGTCGGCAGCCGCAGCGGCTGGTCGGAGGACTTGAGGATGACCACGTCGTTGCGGTTGGCCTCGTGCTCCAGTTCGCCGCGGATCTCGTCGGTGAACCGGACCCGCTGCCCGGCCGCATCGTCGGGTGCGCGGAAGCGCACCACGTACGGGGTGCCCTTCTCCAACTCGGCCAGCACCGCGGCCTGCTCGGCGTCGCGCCAGATGGCCCAGGAGCCGTAGTAGCCAGGAGGGAACTTGGCGGCTTGCTGACGTTCGGTGATCTCGGCCAGCTCGTCCTTGGTGGCGAAGCACAGGTAGGCCTTGTCCCAGCGCAACAGGTGCCGCACGAAGGTCAGGTAGATGATTTCCCGGGCGGACTGGTGGTAGGGCCCGTAGCCGCCGAACCCCTCACCCTCGGTGGGCTGGATACCGAAGTAGTCGAAGGCATGCTCGAATTGGGCCAGCGCGCCTTCGACCTCACGGGACTGATCGGTGTCCTCGACCCGCACCAGGTACCGGCCGCCGGTCCGCGCGGAGATGTCCTGGTCGATCATGGCGACGTAGACACCGCCGATGTGCACGAACCCGGTCGGTGATGGCCCGAACCGGGTGACCTCGGCACCGTCGGGCAGCTGCCGCGGCGGGTACCGCCGTTCCCAGTGCTCGGGTTCGGGCAGGTCGGCAGGGAACAACGAGTCGATGACCGCGCGGTCGAGCAAATGGTTCTCCAGGTCACAGGGCTAGCCCAGTGCTGTATTGGGCGTTGTTGCCTATTGGACACCATGGAGTGAGACCGCGCGGAGCTGCGTCCGCGGGTCGACGGTGTCGAGCAGCGATCGCCAGGCCCCGGTGGCCGCGAGCTGCGCGGCCTGGGCCGGCGCATGGAGTCGCGCCGATCGGGTGAGCCTGACCGGTGTGCACTGCTGGTGCACAAGAACGCTCGATCAGGCCGCATCATCCGTCGCGTGCCGGAGGGATCATGCCCGGAGTCTGACGATCGGAGTGGGAGCGCCGGCAACGCGCAGCGTTGCTCGCTGGCTGGGTTGTCCCGATATCGGCTGAGGGAGTGGTTGCCCGGCGTTTTCGCAGCACGGCTGGTCACCGTCGGTACCGGGATGCTCTGCGTGGCGTGTGTCGTCGCCGCACCGGACCCCGAGGTCCCCTGACGGGACCATCGAGCTGCCTGCAGGCGCGCCGGCCAGTGAGCGCGTTGCGGCGGGATGAGCGGTGGTCACCGCGGTCCCGAGCTTCCGTAAAAGATGATCACCGGCAGCGCCCAGCGACCTGGGTGTTGGTGAATGACCGTTAGTAGCGTGGGAAGTGGGCGAGGATGAGGGAGGGAGCACGTTGTGGAGGAGATGACGGCGCTGGGCCAGCGGGTTCGGGAGCTACGGTGCTGGCGTGGACTGACGTTGCGGGAGGCGGCGGGCCTGGCCGGGTTGTCGTTTTCGTTCTGGGGTCAGGTGGAGCGCGGGGAGAAGGCCGTGACCAGTTGCAGGACGCTGGAGGCGATAGCGGGTGTGCTGCGGGTACACCCCAGTGAGCTGACTGGGCAACCTTGGACACGGCAGGACGTAGCAAGCGCCGGGACCCACGCCAGGTTGCTGGGCGGCATCGAGACCGCGCTGGAGCGCTACGAGCTGGGCATTGATCCGGAGGTCAGTGTGCGGGCCTGGCCGGAGATTGCCGCTGACCTGGAACGCCTGAACAAGCTGTGGCGCTGGAACGCAGATTTCGCGGCGATGGGGGAGCTGACGCCGGCCTTGCTGGGAGAGCTGCACGGTGCCCACATGCGGATGCCCGACCGTCGGCGGGAGATTCTGCTGGGCTTGATACTGGCATATCACTCGGCGATGGTGATCACCAAACGCTTCGGCGATCGCGGGCTGCCGATTCTGGCGGCGCGCGCCGTGCAGCAGTGCGCGGAGACCTTGGACGACCCGGCATGGCTGGGCTACGCGGCCTGGGTTCGGGGTGGCGCCACCGGCCAGCTCGACCGGGATGCGCAGTACCGGCGCTCGGTGGCCGCGGCGCAGACCCTGACCAGCAGGCTGGATTCCAGCGACGCGTTGCAAGCGTGCGGGATTCTGCACCTGTCCGCCGCGCTGGCGGCCGGGGCGCAGGCCGACCGCGCCACCGCCGCCACCCACCTCGACGAGGCATCGCTGCTGGCGGCCCGGATGGACACCGAGGTCGGCACCTGGGCGCACCTGTGGTTCGGGCCGACCAATATCGGCATCTGGCGCACCTCGGTGGCCCTTGAGCTTGGCGAGCACGGCCAAGCCGTGCAGGCCGCCAAGACGGTGCGCCCCGAACTGTTGCCCGGCACCCTCCGCCAGGCCCAGTTCTGGGCTGAGGTCGGCCGCGCCATGACTGCGGAGAAGAAGACCCGGGACAAGGGGGTACGCGTGCTACTGCATGCCGAGCAGCTCGCCCCCCAGTGGGTCCGTAACGACGTATTCGTCCGAGAAGTGGTCGCCGACCTGCTGCGTCAGACCCGGCGTGACGCCGGTGGCCGTGAGCTGCGGGGCCTGGCCTGGCGCATAGGAGTCGCGCCGGTCACATGAGACCGGCCCCCGCTACTCGACGGGGTGGGCGGGCGGAGCGGATAGCGCGTCGTGAACTCGACCCCACCGACGTTGCAGTACGACGCGGAGATGTCGGTGACGTCGAGTTCACGACGCACCAGCCCAGGGCCAGATCCGGGCACACCTGCCGCAGCCCTCACGACGCACTCGACTGTGGCCGTGAGATCAACCCCCGACGGGCTACCGGCGCCGACCACTAAGCCTCGCCGTATTCCACCCGAGAACCCGCCGGCCGGGACTCCGGCGTACTCGACCGCCTGCCACGAGGTGGGCAGCACATCGGAGAGATAGACGAATCGCTCGTCGGGTGGGCCGTCGGGCACCCTCCCGGCTCGTCATGACGAAGATCACGATATGTGTGAACGCTCCGGGCGGCGGGTATGCCTACCACGCAAGCTCAGGTGAAGGAGAGCGGAATGACGACTCGCGAGCAGGGGCAGCCCAGCGGTGCTGACAGCTCGGTGGCGCAGCTGGTGGAGCGGCTGTCCGCCCAGGTCTCGGCATTGGTGCGGGATGAGATGGCGCTGGCTACTGCCGAGATGAAACGCAAGGGTGCCCAAGCCGGTGTCGGGATCGGGATCGGCAGTGCCGGCGCGGTGGTCGCATTGCTGGGCCTCGGTGCGCTGGTCACGGCGGCGGTGCTCGGGTTGGCGACCGTGCTGGCCGCGTGGCTGGCCGCGTTGATCGTGGGCGTCGTGTTAATGGTGGTCGCCGGGGTGCTGGCGGCAGCGGGGATAGGACAGGTGCGCAACTCGGCGCCGGTAGTGCCCGAGCAGGCCGTACAGAGCACTAAGCGTGACATTGAGACAGTGAAGGAGAGCATGCACCGATGAGCAGCCGCAGCGAGCAGGATTTGCAGGAAGAGATCGTGGAACTGCGCGGTGAGCTGGGCGAGACCGTGCAGGCACTGGCGCACAAGGCCGACGTGCCGACCCGCGCCAAGCAGCGCGGCAACGAGTTGAAGGAGGAAGCCATCGAGCGTGGCAGCGAGCTGGGTTCCCAGGTGTTCGAACGCGGCAGTGAGTTGCGTGACCAGGTCGTCGAGCGCAGCAACCAGTGGAAGGACCGGGTCGCTGGGCGTAGTAGTGAGTTGCGCGGCCAGGTCGTCGGGCGCGGGAGCGAGCTGCGCGACCAGGCCGTCGACGCCGCCGAGCGGGCCCGTGAGGCCGTCAGCCGAACACCGACGCAACGGTGGGCAAAACTGGTCGGCGCCGGGCTCACGCTGATTGCCCTGAGCGTCATCGTGCGAAGGGTGCGGACCACGTGGGTAGGTTGAACCTTAAGAAGGCGACGTATGAGTCGTTGAGCCTGGCCAGCGGGATCCTCGCTGGCGCTCTGGCTGGCGCCGTCTTCACCCGGATCTGGCGCGTGGTATCCGACGAAGATGAGGCTCCACAGCCGACCGCGCTAGATCACGACATCCGTCAGGTGCTGGTGGCTGGCGCGCTGCAGGGGGCGGTGTTCGGTCTGGCCAAGGCCGCCATAAGCCGAGTGACCGCGACGAGCTACCGACGGTTCACCGGCCACGACCTCACGCGCTGAGTCTCCGCGGCAGCGCGTAGCGCCTACCGGAGTTGGTAAGGAATCCACTACGGACCCCAACCGTCGCCCCATATACGCTGCGCCGGTGCTGACCCCGGGAGTCGAGCTGTCCCCCGTCCCGCCATGCCTGGACGAGGCGGAGACGCTCGTAGCGGGCGTGCGCAGGCTTAGCCTTGCCCGCATCGGTGAGGACTGACCGGCGCGGTGCACGACGGACTGGTCCTGCTGGTAGCGCTACTGGTCTGCTACCTGCCAGGGCTTGCGTTGATGGCGGCGTTGGGCGTGCGGTCCGGTGCGCTGCTGATGGGTCTGGCGCCGGCGGCCTCGGTGGGCGTGGCGGTGGGAACCGGCATCGGGACCGCGCTGCTCGGGGTGGCGTTCGGTGCCGCGCCGCTGGGGGTCGTCACAGCGGCGATGTTCGCGGTTGCTGCCGTTCTCGCGCTTCGCCGGCGTTCGATCCAGGGTCGCCAGGCAGGACGCCAGGAGGGAGTACCCCAGCGCTCGGCCACCGGACGGGCGGTGCAGGCGGTCGGTGCGGTGCTGGTGGCCGCCGGCGCCGCTGCGGGCGCCGGCACCTGGCTGCGGGGGATGGGTCCGGTGTCGACCATCCCCCAGGAGCACGACATGGTTGTCCATGCCGTGCTGGCCGCTTACATCCAGCGCAGCGGTAACGCGGCCCCGTGGCAGCTGATGCCGGCCGATGTCCTGACCGGCGCGCCGGTGGCGTTCTACCCGTCCGGGCTGCATCTGCTCGCCGCGGTGGCCGGCAGCCTCACCGGTGGCACGGTGCCGGCGCTCAACGCCGTGACCGTGGTCGTGCTGGCGGTGGCCCTGTCCCTGTCAGCGGCAGCCCTGACCGTGGTGGCGGCCCGCCAGCTGCAGCTGGCCCACTCGACGGCCATGCTCGCGGCGGGTGTCGCAGCGCTGGTGGCGTCGGGGCTGTACCGGCCGACCTTCCATCTGATGCACGACGGCGGCATTCTGGGCGGCGGCGCCGCGCTGGCGCTGACGCCGGGCGTGGTCGCCGGGGTGCTGATGTTGCCCCGCCTGCCGCTCAGGTCCGCGGTCGCCGTCGGGGTGGCCTGCGCCGGCGTGGTGTCCGTGCACCCCAGCGCCGCGGTCTCGGTGGGACTGACGGTCATCGCGTGGTGGGCGGGGCAGGCGATGACCCGTCAGGGGCGCCAGCAGCTGCGCGGGCAGCGGGGGGGCCACCTGGTCGGGTTGCTGATCACGGCCGGGACGGCGGTGGTGCTCGGTTCCGGAACGCTGGCCGGGGCGCTGTCGGCCAGCGAGCGAACCGGCGGGTGGCCGCCGGACACCCCGCCCACCCCGTTCGGCGATGCGGTGGGCAGCACACTGGGGCTGTCCTACGCCGGGCATCTCGACCCACAGCAGTCCCTGGGCCAGGTGTTCGCGGCGGCCCTCGTCGTGCTCGGGGTGCTCGCGGTGGTCGCGCTGCGGCGCGGGTTCGGCCCGGCGACCGCATGGGCGGCCTGGAGCCTGGTGACGATCGGTGCGTTCCTGCACCCCGGCTCGGGGCTGACTTCCCTGGTCACCGGGTTCTTCTACAACGCGCAGCTGCGGGTGTGGTCGCATGTGTCGCTGCTGGTACCGGTACTCGCCGGGCTCGGCGTGGTGCTCACCGCGAGCTGGTGCGCCGTCTGGTTGCGCCGCCATTGCCCGGCCCCGGCCCGGCCGGCCGCGGCCGTGCTGGTAGTGCTGGCCTGGCTGGGCTACCTGATGGGCCCGGCCTGGCGGTATGCCGACACCAACACGACGGCGGTGGCGTCCCGCTACCTGACCCCCGACTTCGTCCGGGTGAACGCCGACGACCAGCGCGCCATCAGCTGGCTGGCGGGGCGCATCCGCCCTGGTCAGCGGGTCCTCAACTCGGCCAATGACGGTTCCACCTACCTGTACGTCGAGCGCGGCATCCCGGTGCTGAACGTGGGAACCCTGGGGATGGACGCCGTCCCCTACAGCTACCGGCTCCTGCAGTCGTTCCGCTCCTACCCGACCGACCAGCAGCTGCGTGACATCCTGCTGCAGTACAACGTGACCTGGGTGTATGTCGACTCCCAGGCGCCCACGATCGGCTCTGCCGGATCGCCCGAGGGCTGGGCCGGGAACGGTGGTTTCAGCCTCGCTCCCGGTCTTACCGATCTAGCCGGACTCCCCGGGCTGGTTCCCGTGTTCACCAGCGGCTCGGTCACCGTCTACTCTCTCGACCTCGGTGCGCTGCGGGCGCCATCAGACCGCCCGGCTGGGGTTCGATAACGTGACGCATGGTGCTCAGGCATAGGTCGCCCTGCGGTGCCCTCTGCCCGGTCTGCGAAGATTGGGGCCGAGGGCGGGCCGACGTGGGAAGGGATCACGTGGCAACCACGGAAGCGGGCGGTCTGCCGGTGCGAGTGGCGGGCGAGTCCAACGATCAGATCGCGGTGCCGACGGCGATCGAGCGAGCCGCGCGCCGGGAAGCGGCGCGTAACAACGCAGCGGACAGCAAGCTGTCGGATGTCAGCTCACTGCAGGTTGGCCCGACCGATGGCGCGGTCTCCATGCAACGCGTCCTGCACCGGGTGGTGATGCCCCGGGCAGACGATCCGCCGGATGTGCGCCCGCTGTACCTCGATGAACCGGAGTCCTTGCACGGTCGCACCTCGGAAGTCGTCTCGCGCTCGACGGTGACCGTGCCGCCCTGGAGCCAGCTGTCGTTCGCTACCTACTTCAACGCCTTCCCGGCCAGCTACTGGAAGCGCTGGACCCGGGTGGAGGAGGTGGCACTGCGGATGTCCGTGCGCGGCGCCGGGCGGGTGGACCTCTACCGCTCCAAGGCCAACGGCGACGT
The DNA here is from genome assembly GCA_050699675.1 of Pseudonocardiaceae bacterium. Taxonomy (GTDB): domain Bacteria; phylum Actinomycetota; class Actinomycetes; order Mycobacteriales; family Pseudonocardiaceae. The sequence goes on along the minus strand of JBOHFU010000070.1, from coordinate 744 downwards.
CGTGCATCTGGAGGGTAAGCAACTCGACACCGGAGATGACACGGTTGAGCTGGAGTTTCGCGAGTCGCTCGCGCCATTCGAGGACGGCGGCTGGGTCTGGTTCGACGTCGCCACCGTGCGCGAGTCACTGACCGTCGCCGACGCCGCATGGATCATCGACGAGCCACTGCCCACCCACCCACTGGCGGTGGCGATCACGACCTTCAACCGGCCGGCTGACTGCGTCACCGCGCTGGAGGGGCTGGCCGAGGACCAGGCAGTGCTCGACATCATCGCCAAGGTCTTCGTGGTCGATCAGGGCAGCGTCAAGGTACGGGACCACCAACGGTTCGCCACCGTCGCGGCCCCGTTCGGTGACCGGCTGGTGGTGATCGACCAGGAGAACCTCGGCGGCTCGGGCGGGTTCGCCCGCGGCATGCTCGAGGCGCTGCGCACCACCGATGTCGAACACGTGATGTTGATGGATGATGACGTCCGGCTGGAGCCGGACAGCGTGCTGCGCGCACACGCTTTCGCCAGTGCGACGTCATCGCCGGTGATCGTCGGGGCGCAAATGCTGAACTTGCAGGTTCGCAGCCAGCTGCATGCCATGGGCGAGATCGTGGATCTGCGGACCAGCTTCTGGCGTCCGGCACCCGGCTCGGTCTACGAGCACGACTTCGCCAAGCTGACGCTGCGCCAGCAACGTCTGCTGCACGCCCGCATCCACTCCACCTACAACGGCTGGTGGATGTGCCTGTTTCC
>JBOHFU010000069.1:0-11211 GCA_050699675.1 Pseudonocardiaceae bacterium | reverse complement strand
TTGAAGTTCGCCGGCGGGTTCTCCTCGAAGATCGGAGTATTCTGCACGGCGTCCTCGTAGGGGCCGGGAGTTCCGTAGATATCACGGACACTGCCGTTCCACGGGGTGGGCGGGTACGGGTGGTAGTTGGCAATCTTCCCGTCCCGGATCACCATGTGGTGCGACAGCACGCCGCGGACCGCCTCGGTCCACCCACAGCTGATCGCTTCCTTCGGCACCTTGAACGGGCTCCAGGTCGCAGTGCGGCCAGCACGCACCTCGGCCAGGGCCTTCTCCACGAAGTGCAGCGCCATGGCCGCGGAGTAGACCTGGAAGTAGGTCCGTGCCCGGTTACGCTCGATCGCGTTAGACAGCGGCTTACCAGCCTTGTCGTACGGGATCTTCCACTCGAACGTCACCTCAGGCTTCGTTATCGTCGCCGGCAGCTTGATGATGACGCTCTTGCCGGTGGCCTTGACGTGGTCGGTTTCCACCAACCCGGACAGAGCCGTCGGCCACAGCCGGGCGAGCGGTCCACCGCCGGTGTCCAGGGCGAGGTGGTCCTTGCCGTCGTACCACCGAGGCGACATGGTCCAGCTGTAGTGACTGGAGAAGTCGCGCTTGGCCGGCCGCGGGATGGTGTGCTGGTTCCACGGGTGCTTCCGGTCGACCGGGTTACCCAGCGGGTCCTTGTCGACGAAGATCTCCTGGCCGTCCCAGTCCTCGTAGTACGAGGAGCCGAGCAGGATCCGCAGCCCGAGGTTGATTTTCACCAAGTCGTTGGTGACCAGCTTGCCGTCCACCACCACACCGGGGGTGACGAACATCTTGCGGCCCCAGTTGGTCATGTTTTTGTAGTTGAAGTCGCAGTGCTCCGGGTCGTTGAAGGCGCCCCAGCAACCCAGCAGCACCCGGCGCCTGCCGACCTCCTCGTAACCAGGCAGTGCCTCGTAGAAGAAGTTGAAGAGGTCGTCGTGCAGCGGAATGATCCGCTTGCAGAACTCCACGTACCGCATAAGACGGGTGTAGTAGTCGAAGAACAGTTGGTGGGTGGCGACGGTGCCGACACCACCCGGGTAGAGCGTGGAGGGGTGCACGTGGCGGCCCTCCATGAGGCAGAACATCTCTCGCGTGTAGCGGGAGACCTGCAGTGCCTCGCGGTAGAACTCGCCCGACAGCGGGTTGAGCGCCCGCATGATGTCGCCGATGTACTTGTATCCGTGGGCCTCGGTTTGTGGCGCCGGGGTGCGGTTGGCCAGGTCGAGGGCGCCGGGGTTGGTCTCGGCGACCATCTTCTCGCAGTAGTCGACCCCGACCAGGTTCTCCTGGAAGATGTTGTGGTCGAACATGTACTCGGCCGCTTCGCCCAGGCTGATAACCCATTCACCGAGATGCGGTGGGGCCACCCCGTATGCCATGTTCTGGTTGTATACCGAACAGGTGGCGTGGTTGTCACCACAGATCCCACAGATACGACTGGTGATGAAGTGGGCGTCGCGTGGGTCCTTGCCCCTCATGAAGATGGAGTACCCGCGGAAAACCGAAGAACTGCTGTGGCACTCGGCCACTCTTCCTGCCGCGAAATCGATCTTCGTGTAGATACCGAGGCTACCGACGATCCGGGTTACCGGATCCCAGACCATCTCGGTGAGTTGGCCTGTGGAGCCGTGCTTAGGTGCCGTGGTTGTCATCGTCTAGATGCCTTTCTCCAGCCGGTCAGCGATCACCAGGAGGGCCTGTATCCGGTTTCGAGTTGACGGCCCTTCTTTCGCCACTTGGGCTCGGCGTCAACCTTCTTGAGGGTGATATTGCGCAGCGACCGGATGACCGTGCCATAAGCGGCACTCGCGGTCCCTGACACCAGGGAGCCCGGGGGAGCGTCCATGAACGGCATGAACTTGTCCGGGAAGCCGGGCATGGTGCAGCCGATGCAGATGCCACCCACGTTCGGGCAGCCGCCCACACCATTGATCCAGCCCCGCTTGGGCACGTTGCACTTCACCACCGGGCCCCAACAGCCGAGCTTCACCAAGCACTTCGGTGAGTCGTAGGTCTTGGCGAACTCGCCCTGCTCGTAGTAACCGGCCCGGTCACAGCCCTCGTGCACGGTGGCACCGAACAACCACTGCGGGCGCAGGTGCTCGTCCAACGGGATCATCGGCGCCAGGCCGGCGGCCTGGTAGAGCAGGTAGAGGATGGTCTCGGACAGGTTGTCCGGGTGGGTCGGGCAGCCGGGCACGCAGACGATGGGGATCCCGGCCTTGGACTTCCAGTCCCAGCCCAGGTAGTCCGGCACGCCCATAGCGCCGGTCGGGTTCCCCGCCATGCCGTGGATACCGCCGTAGCAGGCGCAGGTGCCGGCCGCAAGGATGATCGTCGCCTTGGGCGCCAGCCGGTCGATCCACTCGTTGATCGTGAACGGCTGCATGGTGTCGTGGTGGTACCCGAAACCGGTGAAGTAGCCGTCACCGTTGATCGATTCGTTCGGGATGGAACCTTCAAGGACGAGTACGAACGGTTCCAGCTCGCCTCGGTCGGCCTTGTGGAACCACTCGATGAAGGTGTCGGCACCCTGGTCAGGGCCACATTCGAAGTCGATCAGCGGCCAGTGCACCGCAATCTTGGGCAGCCCGGGAAGGGCACCCAATGCGATCTCCTCGATGCTGGGTTGGGTTGCCGCGGTCAGCGCAACCGAGTCCCCATCACAGGATAAACCACAGTTGATCCACAGAATGTGGATCGGAGCCTCTTCTTCCGTGGTGGGAGTGGCTTGTGCAGTTGGTCTGGTCATGATCCCCTACTCCACGAGCGACCTCCGGTCGCTCTCTCGTGCCGGATGTCGCTGTCCGTTGGTCAGCTCGTCAAGTGTGAGCTCCCACAGCGTGTGGTAAATCGTGGTCTGCGCCTCCTGGATCCGGTGCACGGAGTCAGAAGGAACCACGAACAGGTGGTCGATACTGCCCAATTCGGCCATCGCCCCGCCATCGTAACCCGCCAGGCCGACGGTGAGCAGGCCACGCCTGCCCGCCTCATCGAAGGCGCGCACGAGATTGGTGGAGTTGCCCGACGTGGACAGCCCGACGACGACGTCACCGCGCCGCCCGAATGCTGCGATCTGGCGGGCGAAGACGACGTCGAATGAGACGTCGTTCGACAGCGCCGTCAGCACCGCGATGTCCCCGGCGAGCGCGAAGGCAGGCAATGCCCGCCGTCCCGGACCCGGGTACAGGAACAGGCTCGCGAGGTCCGCTGCGTCAGTGCAGCTTCCCCCGTTGCCGATGGCGAACAGCCGCCCGCCGGTGGCGAACGACGCCGCCATTGCCGAGGCGCACGCCGCCAGCCGCTGGCTATCGCGGCTGAGGACCTCGCGCCGTAGCGCCACAATCTGGTGCACCTTGTCCACTGTGGAACGGCGCACCTCGGTCAGAACCGCCTCGAGGTCTGGAGTCTCGGGGTTGTCCTCGCCGGGGTGGTCAGGGTGCGAGTAAAGGAACGGGTACAGCGACGCGAGGTCGCCGGACCGGGACTGGGCATCAGCCCGGGACTGGGCATCAGACCGGGCTGCGGGTCCGCTATGGCCGTGACCGTTGGTTCCGGGCTTCATTCTGGGACTCTTTCTGGCTGCCCGAGGACCGCGATCGCTTCCTTGGCATGAACGAGGATCTCGTCTCCGACCCCCGCTGACACCAACGCGATACTCACTTCCTCCGCACCGGACCCGGTGTCCACCATGGCTAGGTCGTCGGGGAGCAGCGCGACGATACGGACCGCGACGGCCTCGTCCGAGCACGTGATGCACACCTCGCCGTGACATTCCGGAACAGTCATGCGACCGCCCCCGGTTCCAGCAGGCTCGGATGCTCGAAGAACACATGCACCAGCTCCCATAGCACGTGGTAGCTCGTGACGTGCACCTCCTTGATCACTCGTGGGTCGTCGGAGTGGGCCACCACGATGTGGTCTGCGGCCCGCAGCGACGCGATCCGTCCGCCGTCACCGCCGGTGAGCGCGATCGTGAGCATGCCCAGCTCCCCTGCGGCGACCAGCCCCCGCACCACGTTGCCGCAGTTGCCGTCAGGGGAGATCCCCAGCGCGATATCCCGCGCCGAGGCCAGGTGGCGCAGTTGGTGGGCAAAGATCTCGTCGAAACCCTCCAGACCGGCGATGCCGGTCACCGTCGCGACATCGGCGGTCAGCGAGATTGCCGGCAGCGCCTGCTTGCCCATGATGACCGGATGGACGAACTCGACTGCGACGTGCTGTGCGTCCGTGCTGGCAGCGCCGTTGCCGAAGACCACCAGGGTGCCGCCACGGTGGAAGCGAACAGCCATGGCGTGGCACGCATTAGCGATCGTGGCAGCATCATCAGCAAGTTGATATAGGGGTAGCACACGCCGCTCGAAGATTTCTTCGGCGGTGGCGGTTCCGGCTGGTGGCCCGGACACGCCGCACACCTCCCGCCCCATGGTTGGCCGTGCGTGTGGCTCACGTCACGATAGGGGGTGGAGTGATTGAAGGGCAAGAGCAGCCGTCCAGACGGGTTACCTGGAATTCACCGGCAGGCCCGTTAGGTGTAACCGCTGGGTGTAACCATCGCCGACAGCAGCACCGGAGCGGGCGAAGCGGCGGATGCCAGCCGTCGTGATCGAGTCTGGGTGCGCCGGTAGGTTGGGTATCGGGAGCGAAGTCGCGGCGTCGCGCGTTGACCCTGCAGGAGCGCGTTTCGTACCCGTTAACCGATCCGAGGGAGCGTCAGCATCATGCCGATCCTGCTGATCCTGCTCGTGGCCACCATCGTCGAGTTGGCGGTGCTGGTCGCGGTGGGCAAAGCGATCGGGGTGCTGGCCACCATCGGGCTGCTGATCCTCGCCTCGCTGGTCGGGGCGGCCCTGTTGCGTCGCGAGGGGATCCGCGCCGTGACCGCGTTCCGGGAGGCGGTGAGCACTCGCAGACCCCCGCACCGGGAACTGGTCGACGGGATGTTGATCGCCGCGGCCGGTGTGTTCATCGTGCTGCCGGGCTTCGTCTCCGACGTCCTGGGCCTGCTGCTGCTCCTGCCGCCCACCCGCGCGCTGGTCCGGCGGCGGATGCTGCGCTCCGCGGTACGGCGCAGCCCGGTGCGCTTCGCCCCGGGCGCTGTCGTGGAGGGCGAGGTCGTCGATCAGCCGCCGACACCCCGCCCCGGCCACGAGCTGCGCTAAGAGGGGTACCGCTTCAGCCAGCCAGGGTAGCCACCTGAGTGTGGTGGTCGAACTCGCCGTCCTGGGCGCCGGCCACGAAGGCGGCCCACTCGCCAGGAGTGAAGTTCAGGGTTGCCCCGCCGGCGGTGGACCGGACCTGGGTGCCGTCAGAGTGGGTGACGGTGACCGCGCCGTTGGCGCTGGGTAGCCCGTGCACTGACTCGAGCAGGAACGCTGCCCACTGGGAGGGGGTGAAACCGATGATCGGCCCGGTGCCGTGGGCCTTGCTGTCACGCATGTGCACGCCAGCCGCAGTGAAGTCGACCTCGACGCAGCTGCCCCCATTGTTGCTGCGGGTCGACGTCCGCCATCCGGCGCGCCACCCTGTGTTGCTCATGTTGTCCTCCGGGTTAACTCAATGTGGTGAGCCGCGCCGCGATGGCCTGGACGGACTCGCGCTGCGGCAACGCCACGGAGCTTAGAGACTCCGCCGTTCGAGTATACGCCGCAACTTGATCTTGATCCTGCACATAGATGGCCCCGTCGGGGTACTCGATGTACCCGATGGACTGCGCCTGCTCGAAATGCAGGACGCTGAACATCCCTTCGAGGCTGTCGTGCCGCCCGACCGCTGTGGGCAATACCAGAATGTCGATGTTGTCCCGTGAGGATAGCTCCACCAGGTGCTTGAGCTGCTCGCACATGGTCGCGCTGCCACCGATAGGCCGGTCCAGCACCGACTCTTCGATGATCGCTGTCAGACGCAGCGGGGCGGTGTCGCTGAACAGGCGATGTTGCCGCTCCATCCGCAGGCCAACCAGTCGCTCCACCTGGTCCGGGCGGACCCGGGCGCTGCCCGCCGTCGCACCCCTTGAATACGCCTCGGTCTGTATCAGCGCATGCAGCACCAGGGGCGAGTAGTTGATCTCGTATGAGGCGAGTCCCTCCAGCCCGACATAGGTCTTGAGCCAGTCCGGGATGATGTCGTTCCATGGTGCCAGCCAGGTCCGCTGATCGGCCCGACCGGACAGCGAAGCGAGCCGCTCGACGTCCCACGACGGGGCCCCATAGAAAGCGAGCAGCCCGGCGATCTGTTCCGGCTGCGGGAAGTAGAGTCCCTTCTCGAAGTGGCCGACGAGGCCAGGGGAGCATCCCAGCGCCTTCGCCGCGGCAGCCAGCGTCTGGCTGGCGCGTTTGCGATAGTTGTGCAGTTCGACGCCGATCAACCAGCGCAGCGCCGACGGGTCACCCCGGTCCGCCATCGGAGGCTCCCTCCTGCAATCGGAGGCCGCAGCATAGTCGGCACACCGGTAGCTGAGCGGCGACGACTCGTCACCCCGCGTTTTGACCGTAGCTATGGGCCTAGTTATGCTTCAAACCACGCGGCTCATTGCGGGCCACGTATCGGTCGGACGGTAGAACCTAACCCCGCTCCCGACACAGCGGCGGTCAGGGTGTCCCCCACCCGCCGATGATGCGTGGTGGGGCCGGGCCGACACCCCCAAAGTCGGTCCGGTCCCACCACGACCAGGAGAGCTCCAATCACGGTAAGGCGAGTGTCGCAGCGGATGTCCCAGTCCCGGATGCCCCAGTCCCAGATGTCAGAGTCACAGCCACGGCACGCATCGGAGCCGCCGCCGGGACTGAACGAGGTCACCTTGCAGCGCATCCGCGCCGATCCGCGTGCAGCGCGCCTGGTCCAGCCGGTCTGGTCCCGGCTCGCCGAGCTGGAACTCGCCGGGCATGACCCTGGGGCGCTGGCCGCGCTGCGCTACACGCTGGCCTTGCACCAACCCACCCGCCGCGGAACCTGCCGAGCCTGCCGATGGCGGGCGTGGCCACTCGGATGGTGGCGACGCCGCTGGCCGTGCGCCACCTGGATTCAGGTCCGCGCAGAACTGCTCTGTGGTGGAATTGCGCCGTCGGGAACCCTCCGGGATGCCGGGAGCGGGCCCGAACAATAGGCCCCCGCGCACCGGTCAGACCGGGGAATACTGCCGAGTTATGAGCACGACATTGCTGCTGGGCGGGCGCATCCCGTCGGTCGGCGGGGCCACCGCGCTCGCCATCGTCAACGGAACTGTGTCCTGGACCGGCGACGACAGCACCGGGCGGACCTGCTTCGGCGATGCCGACGAGGTGCTGGAGCTGCGCGGCGCATTGGTCACCCCGGCATTCGTCGACGCGCACGTCCACACCACCTCGGCGGGCCTGCTTGCCAGCGGGCTTGATCTCACCGGCTGCGCCACCCTGGCGCAATGCCTGGACCAGGTTGCGCAGCGGGCGCGCCCGGGCACCGTGTTGTGGGGCCAGGGGTGGGATGAGATGTCATGGCCGGAGCGCCGCCCGCCTACCAGCGCTGAGCTGGACCGGGCGTCCGGCGGTGCCCCGGTGTACCTGTCCCGGGTCGACGGGCACTCTGCCGCGGTGTCCTCGGGACTCCTGGACCGGGCCACCGCGGCGATCGGCGCGCCCGGTTGGGCGGTTGAAGGGCCGCTGACCCGCGAGGCGCACCACCACGCCCGCCGGGCCGCCCGCGAGTCGATCACGCCCGGCCAGCGTCGCGACGCGCAGCGAGCCTTCCTGGCCGGGGCGGCGGCCCGTGGCGTCGCCGTCGTGCACGAGTGCGCGGGCCCGGATGTCTCCGGGATCGACGACCTCGCCGACCTGCTGGCTGCCGACCACGGCGTCGAGGTGGTCGGGTATTGGGGTCAGCCGGTCTGCACTGCCGGGCAGGCCCACGAACTGCTCACGGCCACCGGGGCGCACGGACTTGCCGGTGACCTGTTCTGCGACGGGGCGATCGGCTCGCGGACCGCCGCGCTGCGCGCGCCCTACACCGACGCGCCCGGTAGCTGCGGCGCGTCCTACCTCGGCGTCGAGCAGATCGCCGCGCACGTGGTGGCCTGCACCCAAGCCGGTACTCAGGCCGGATTCCACGTGATCGGGGATGCGGCGACCGACGCGGTAGTTGCCGGCTTCGCCGCCGCGGAGGCCACGGTCGGTGCCACCGCACTGCGGCAGCGCACGCACCGGCTCGAACACCTGGAGATGGTGGATCCCGACCAGGCCCGGCAGCTGGCGCGCTGGGGAGTGCTGGCCAGTGTGCAGCCCGCCTTCGACGCTACCTGGGGCGGCCCAGCGGGGATGTACGCCCTGCGGCTGGGAGCCACCCGAGCAGCCGCGATGAACCCTTACGCGCTGCTCGCAGCGGCCGGTGTGGTGCTGGCCTTCGGCTCCGATGCACCGGTCACACCGGTCGACCCGTGGGGTGCCGTGCGCGCCGCGGTGGAGCATCGCAGCCCCGGTTCGGGGATCGGCCTGGTTGAGGCACTTGCGGCGCACACCGAGGGCGGGTATCGGGCTGCGGCCACCGCGGACCCGTTGGCCGGCACCCTGGGCGCCGGCGCTGCGGCGTCCTACGCGATCTGGGACAGCTCCCAGACCCTGTGGGTCGATCCTCCGTCGGCGCAGCCCCCCTGCTGTCTGCGCACCGTGCACCAAGGTCGGATCCTATTCGAACGCGAAGGTGCCCTGGGGTAAGCAGGGGGTCGCTGACGCGGACAGCTGCCGGACCTCAGACCCGTAGGCTGACCGGTGTGGCTGCGCCGACGGTGACCGCGGACGACCGGCCCGCCCCGGAGCCCTGCCACGTCCGGAGCCGCGGTGTGGCGCTGCTGCGTGCTGGTACCTCCGCCGGCGCCGGTTTGCTGCTCTACGTCGCGGCCCCGCCGCGGGAGCTGTGGTGGCTCGCGCCCGTGGTTTTCGCGTTGCTGTGGGCGGTGCTGCATGGGCGGACCGTGCGCGCCGGGTTCGGTTACGGGCTCGCCTTCGGGCTCGGCTTCTTCGTGCCGCTGCTGTCATGGGTCGGGGAGCTCGTGGGCCCGCTGCCGTGGCTGGCGCTGGCTACCGTTGAGGCGCTGGTATTGGCGCTGGCCGGTGCCGGCGTCGCAATGGTGTCCCGGCTGCCGGCAGCGCCGGTATGGGCGACCGGGGTGTGGGTGGCAGCCGAGGCGCTGATCGCCCGGGCGCCCTTCGACGGCTTCCCCTGGGGACGGGTGGCGTTCGGGCAGCCGACCGGGGTGTTCCTTCCGGTGGCAGCGATCGGCGGGGCTCCGTTGCTCACCGCGACCGTGGTGCTGACCGGGTTCGGTGCCGGGGAGCTGGCCCGCCGAATGGTCCGGCGCCATCGCCTCCCAACGCTGGTGGCACCCGTCCTGCTGGCCGTGGCACCAGTGATCGTCAGCCTTGCGGCCATCCCGTTGGCACCGACGACCGCGACGGACGGCCAAGCCGTGGTCGCGCTGATCCAGGGCAACGTGCCGCGCGCCGGGCTGGACTTCAACGCCCAGCGCCGCGCCGTGCTGGACAACCACGCCGCACGCACCGAGCAGCTCGCCGACGACGTCGCGGCCGGCCGGTACCCCCAACCGGCGCTGGTGATCTGGCCGGAGAACTCCTCCGATATCGACCCGCTGCGCAATCCGGACGCCCGAGCTGTGATCAACCGGGCGGCTCGCGCGATCGGCGTCCCGATCCTGGTCGGCGCCGTCCTGCGCACCGACGACGGGCACACCACCAATACCGCCATCGTCTGGAACCCGAGCACTGGGCCAGGCGAGCGGCACGACAAGCGCCGGTTGCAGCCTTTCGGGGAGTACCTGCCCTACCGGGATTTCTTCCGGCTGTTCAGCCCGTATGCTGACCGCGCGGGCAACTTCGTGGCGGGCAACAACAGCGACGGTGCAGTGGACCTCGGGCCGGTCAGGGTCGGGATAGCCACCTGCTCTGAGGTAGTCTTCGACGATCTGGTGCGCCACAGCGTGCAGTCCGGAGCCCAGCTGCTGGCGGTTCCCACCAACAACGCCACCTTCGGCTTCACCGAGATGACCTACCAGCAGCAGGCGATCTCCCGGGTGCGCGCGGTGGAGCACGGCCGGGTAGTGCTGGTGGCGGCCACCAGCGGGGTCAGCGCGGTGATCGCTGCGGACGGCACTGTCGAGCAGCACACCAATCTGTTCACACCCGACACGCTGGTGGCGCGGGTCCCGTTGCACTCCGGTACTACCCTGGCGACCTGGTTAGGTCCCATACTGGAGTGGTCCCTGGTGGGGCTGGGCGGGCTGGGGGTAGCCGCAGCCAAGGTGGCTCAGCGCAGGCCGCAAGCGGGGGACCGGCGTCGACGCGTGCTGGTGTAAGGAAGACGTCGATAGTGGATCCCGCTCTCACGCGGAACGGGAGCGGCGACCGCGCAGTTCGGTTAGTCGCTCGTCGAGCAGCTCCTCGAGTTCGGGGATGCTGCGTCGCTCGAGCAGCATGTCCCAGTGCGTGCGCGGCGACTTGACCTTCTTCGGCTCCGGCTCGACCCCATCGAACAGCCTGGACTCGCTGCCGTGCAATCGACACTCCCAGGTCATCGGGGGTTCGGCGTCGTCGGCCAGTGGAACGTCGAAGTTGTGGCCCTTGGGGCAGGCGTAGTGCACCGACCGGCGAGGAGCGAGATCGTGGTCCCGGTCCGTCTCGTAACTCACCGTTCCGAGCCGGCTGCCACGCAGGACGCGGTCGGCCATGGCGTTTCCTTTCTCCGGGTCGGGGACTACCGGGTCCCCTGGGTCAAGCTCACCGAGTGCAACGCTGCGGGGGAGCGTGACGTTCCCGGACCGGACGACCCGGGTCGGCGACCTCCTTCATCGATCCCCACAAAGAGTGAATCGTAGAGTTGATATGACGTGTTACCTCACCACTAGGTGTTTACCATCACCTGTTCGGGCAGCCTGCTACCCTCAGCCTGGCGAGAAGTGGTCCGTCTAGACGACCGAGGGCTCACTATTGCCCGCAGCCCGGATCGCTCGGCGCACTGGTACCAGGGAGAGCAGCACGAAGCCGATGACGAAGAACGCCACCAGGGACAGGATGGCGGGGCGGAACGAGCCGGTGGCCTGCCCGATCGCAGCGAACAGGAGCGGGCCCAGCGTGGACGTGGCTTTCTCGCCGACCTCATAGATCGAGAAGTACTCCGCCTCCTTGCCCGGCGGCACCAGCTGGCTGAACA
>JBOHFU010000068.1:0-11274 GCA_050699675.1 Pseudonocardiaceae bacterium | reverse complement strand
AGACCGACGCACTCGACGCGGTGCAGATGACCTGGCTGCGGCTGGCCGAAAACGCCCACCGGGTGAAGTTCCCCGAGAAGCTGGGCGGGTGGCTGGCGACTACCGCCCGCCGCGAATGCCTGCACATCCTGCGCCAGGCCAAACCCGCCCCAAACCTCATTAACGTGGTGCCAGAAACTGTCGCCGACCCCTCGGCGGGTCCCGAGCAGCGCGTTATCGAGGCCGACACCGCGCGGACGTTGCGCAAGCTCGTCGCCGAGTTGCCACCTCGCCGGAGGACCGTGCTGCGGGCGCTGTTCACCCACAATCCCCCTCCCTACGCCGAGGTCGCGCGCACCACCGGAATCCCGCCCGGCGCGATCGGGCCCACTCGGGCGCGGGCCCTGCAGCAACTGCGCGACAAGCTCAACGACCACGAGCTGGGATCGGGGAGCCTAAGGCCGCGGAGTTCGATACCGGGCTACCCGCCCCCTTACAACGGCACTGTTGCATTAAAGCGAGGGGCATCCTCGCCATGCACCAAAGCAGCGAGGCAGACCCTCAGGCACCGTGGAGAACCGTAACAAACCGGGCATTCGAAGGCCTGCTACGTGGCTTCTGGGCGGGCAGGTGGACCAGCTCGGGTGGGCTGAACGCTCAATGCAACAGTGCCCTCCCGTGGCGGATGTATCTAGGTGGGCACTGGGCGTCTCCATCTATAAGTGGCGCCGCGCAAGATCGGCCAGACAGGTGAGGATGCATGCAAGGACCGCCGCACGGGAAGGAGCCCAAGTTATGGCACCGAGCGTCACGACCTCGCAGGCCCAGGCACAACCTTGGGCGTCCCCGCCGTCGGTCGCCGACGTCGAGCGGATCAGCGCGTTGGCCGATCCGGTCGTGCGCAACCTGCAGATCACGCAGTGCTACCACGAGCTGTCGCTTGCCCTCGCCGCCCGGACCGGAAGTAGCGCGAACTGGTGCACGTTCGCCGTCTGGGCCTCGAAACAGGTCGGTCAGACGATTCGGAAGGAGGACCTGGCACGGGTCATCGAACAGCTATGGACCATGTCCTCGGAAGTGGCGGTGGTCGCCAGGTCAGCCGGCTCGATAGGGCACCAGGTCACCGGCAGTGACCGGCCCGCTCAATTGCCGGAGAGCGATCGCGTCGCCGAGCGTTCCGTCATCGCGGCGCTGTCACTCGGCACTCCGCTGATCGGCCTCGCGGATCAGCGCCGCCGCATTCGCGAAGCGGTGCGGGCAGCCTCCAGCTTCGAGCGGACCAGCGAGGCCTGCGCCCTGGGCAACCGCAAGGTCTTCGAGGAGATCGCCTGGGAGTTCGCCCGATTCCTCGCAACCTTCGCTGATGCCACCGTCTTCGACGCCGACAGGATCGCCGTGTTCTGCGCGGCGCTGCGCCCCGACGAGCCACCCGATGGGCAACGCTACCTCGTCCAGGCGTTCACCAGCTACTACCGAGCGCTGTTCGAGCACAACCCGAAGACCAGGGAAGAGCTCCTACTGCTCGGGAACGTCGCGGTGGGCCTGCACGAGCAGACCAGGTTGCAGCCCGAGATCACCGACGCACTCAACGCGCCGGTTATCGATCCCCGGGAGCTGCGGCGACGCCTGCGGGAGATCCTCCTGCCGGACCTGAGATGGCTTGACCGCCTGCGGTGGAGCCTTGCGTCGTGGATCGGCTTTCGCAACCCCGTCGATGTTGCGTTGACCCGGCTGGTGGAGCAGGCCCGGCTGCTGGGCCGGGTGGCCGTCACCGAGCACATCATGACCTTCGGCCTGCCCAGCGGTGCGCGCCTGAAGCTGGGGCAAGACCTGCGCGGCGATTTCCCCCCAGCGCTGGCACTCCTGGTCGAAGCCGAGCTCCTGGCACTGCTCGAACTGGTGGACCCCACTCCAAACAGCCTGCGGGGCACTGCGGTCGCGGACTGGTCCGTTCTGTCCGACCGGATGCACTTCATTGCGGATTTCTTCCGCTGCTTCCAGCAGCGACGGGACCTGTTGAGCCCACCGTTCAGTCCGCCTCAAGTTGCGGAGCTGAAGGAGGGACGCCGGCCGGAGGGACGGTTGTAAGGGCACTGTTGCATTGAGCGTTCAGTCCACCCGAGCTGATCCACCTGCCCGCGGGGCTCCCAGGGCAGTCGAGGAGCACTGGCAGTGCGGGAGCATACAGTAGTATGCGATACGGTGGTATGCATGCAGGTGGACCACTTCTCGGTGACGATGGATCCCGACCTGGGGGCAGCCGTTCAGGACGCGGCGGACCGGTTGCGCAACGGATCGCGGGGACATGCCGCGTGAGCCTGGTCCTCGACGCAGGGGCTCTGCTGGCGATCGACCGCAGGGACCGGCGGGTGGGTGCCTTGCTGCGCGTCGCGCAGCAGGAGCGGATCGCGGTCCGCACCAGTCCTGCCGCGGTGGCACAGGTGCTGCACCACAGTGCCCGTCAGGCCCGGTTGGCCCGGGTGCTGGCTGGCGTGGCAGCTCCACCGCTGGATCTCCGCACCGGGAGGCTCCTGGGCGCTTTGCTCGCCACCAGCCGCACTCGTGACGCCGTCGATGCCCACGTCGCTTCGCTTGCCCACACCGGCGATCTGGTCCTGACCAGCGACCCCGAAAAACTGCAGCACCTCCTCGACGCGCTCTCCATCGACGCCACTGTGGTTCGCGTGTGATCTCCGGTAACCGAGCTATCGGGATTTGCGTTCCCGGACCCGGACTGAGATGCGTACCGGGCTGCCGGTGAAGCCGAACGTCTCCCGCAGCCGCCGCTCCAGGAAGCGCCGGTACCCGGCCTCGAGGAATGCGGTGGTGAACAGCACGAAGGTGGGCGGCCGGGTGCCGGCCTGGGTGGCGAAGAGTACCTTGGGCGCCCGGCCCCCGCGCACTGGCGGCGGCGTCGCCGCGATCACCTCCGACAGCCACGCGTTGAGCTGCCCGGTGGGCACCCGACGGTCCCAGGATTCCAGGGCGGTGCGCAGGAACGGCGTGAGCTTGGCCACCGACCGCCCGGTGCGCGCCGAGATGTTCACCCGCTCCGCCCAGCGCACCCGGGCCAGGTCACGGTCCAGCTCCCGGGTCAGCTCTGCGCGTCGATCAGCGTCGACCAGGTCCCACTTGTTGAACGCCAGCACCAGCGCTCGCCCGGACTCCACCACCGCGGTGATCACCCGCTGGTCCTGCTCGGTGATCGGTTCGCTGGCATCGATGAGCACCACCGCCACCTCGGCAGCCTCGATCGCCGCCCGGGTGCGCAGCGAGGCGAAGTACTCGGTGCCGCTTGCGGTCTTGACCCGCTTGCGCAGCCCGGCGGTGTCCACGAACCGCCATACCTCGCCGTCGAGCTCCACCAGCGAATCCACCGGATCCACTGTGGTGCCCGGGACCTCGTGCACCACCGACCGCTGCTCGCCGACCAACCGGTTGAGCAGGCTGGACTTGCCCACGTTGGGCTTGCCGACCAGCGCGACCCGGCGCGGTCCCGCGGCCTGGCCCGCGACGTCCCGCGGCGAGGACGGCAACGCCGCCAGCACAGCGTCGAGCAGGTCGCCGGTGCCACGACCGTGCAACCCGCTCACCGGGTGCGGTTCGCCCAACCCCAACGACCACAGTGCCGCGGTGTCGGCGACCGCCCGCTCGTCGTCCACCTTGGTAGCGGCCAGCACGACGGGGGTGGGCGAGCGGCGTAGCACCCGGGCCACCGCCTCCTCCGCCGCGGTGGCTCCCACCGTGGCGTCGACCACCAGCAGCACCGCATCTGCGGTGCGCATCGCGAGCTCGGCCTGCCCGGTCACCGCGGCCTGCAGGCCGCGTGCGTCAGGCTGCCATCCCCCGGTGTCCACGACGGTGAACCGGCGCCCATTCCACAACGCGTCGTAGGCCACCCGATCTCGGGTCACCCCCGGCACGTCCTGCACTACCGCCTCGCGACGTCCCAGGATCCGGTTGACCAGCGTCGACTTGCCCACATTGGGCCGGCCCACCACCGCAAGCACGGGCTGCTCGAGTGCCACATCCGGCTCGTCGTCGACCCCCTCGACGTCATCCAGCGCCGCCCATTCGGCCTCGTCGGACCAGGTCCCGTCGCCGCGAACAGAACTGCTCATCACGCTCCCTTGGGCCGCATCGCGCGCAGCACCCCGAGACTGCGGATCTGATCCAGCTCGGCGATCAGCGCCACCAGCCGGTTGCGCATGTCGTTGGTGGCGGCAACCAGAGCCGCTCGCCCCCGGCCCGGAGGCACCGCGAAGGGCTCGCCGATCAGGACGTCAACCCGCGGCCGGAACCGCCGGTTGCTCCGAGGCGGCCGCCGGGTCCCGCGAATCGCCACCGGCAGCAGACTCGCCCCACCGGTCCGGGCCAGCCACACAGCGCCCAACTGCGCGCTGTCCACATCGCCCTCACCGCGGGTGCCCTCCGGGAACACCACCACCACCCCGCCGTGACGCAGCAGCCGGACTGCGGTGAGCAGCGGCGCCCGGTCGGCCTCGCCGCGGCGCACGGCCAGTTGACCGATCCGCAGCAATGTCCAGCCCAGCGGGCCGCGGAACATCTCCTGCTTGATCAGGAACGAACTGCGCCGTCCCAGCAGCCCGTACAGCAGTGGGCCGTCGACCATCGCGCTGTGGTTGGCCACCACCACGACGGGTCCGCTGGTCGGGATCCGATCCCGGTGCCGGACGCGCAGCCGGTAACCCACGAAGAAGCACCAGGTCCCGATCCAGCGTGTGAAACCCTGCAACCACAACCACGTGCCGTCAGGTATCCCGGGAGTCCCCTTCGGTAACTCGGGAGTCACTGCCGGCCCCGAACGACCATGGCGAGCAGCCCGCGCGCGACCACCAGCTCCTGCAGCCTGCCCAGGACAGCGTCAACGTCCAGCGCGGTGGTGTCCAGCTCGACGGCATCCTCGGCGGCGCGCAGCGGCGATGCCGCCCGGCTGGAGTCGAACCGGTCGCGGCGCTCGACGTCGCGATGGACCTCCGTCACGTCCTCGACACCGTCCTGGGCTGCCCGGCGCGTTGCCCGCTGGGCCGCGTCCGCGGTGAGAAAGACCTTCAGTGGGGCGTCGGGGACCACCACGGTCCCGATATCGCGCCCCTCCACGACGATCCCGCCGCCGCTGGCGGTCGCGTCACGGATGATCCGGCGCTGCTGGGCGACGAGCAGGTGACGTACCTGGGGCACCGCGGAGACCGGGCTAACCGCGGTGGTCACCGCCGGGCCGCGGATCTCCGCCGCGACATCCTCACCGTCGAGCAGCACCCGGGGGTTATCCGGGTCGGCGCCCACCTCGATGTGCCGCCGTGCCACCGCTTCATAAACGGCATCCGGCTCGCAGGGGTCGACACCAGCTCGCAACACGCCCAGCGCGGCGACCCGGTACATCGCACCGGTGTCCAGGTACCGGGCATCCAGCGACGCCGCCAGCCGGCGGGCCACGGTGGACTTGCCGGTGCCAGCCGGCCCGTCCACCGCCACCACGCCCCGCAATCTGTCGCCTTGCTGCACCCGACTGACCTCCCGGCTCGTTGACGGGTCCATTCTGCCCCCCGCAGCCGGTAGCGGTACGGGGCTACGCTACCGGCCGACCGCGCGGTTGAGGGCACCCACCTCGGGACGGGACAGCACCCGAACTGTCCCGGGGCGCTGCTCACCGAGGCGGACGTCGGCGATCGCGGTGCGCACCAGGCGCTGCACCGGGTGCCCGACCTCAGCGAGTAGCCGCCGCACGATGTGCTTGCGCCCCTCGTGCAGCACTACTTCGACCAACGCCTTGCCAGGCATCGACTGCACCACGCGGAATCCGTCCACCGCCACCGGGCCGTCGTCGAACTCCACTCCGGCGCGCAAGATCCGGCCCACCGCCCGGGATACCGGACCGGGCACCTCAGCCAGGTAGGTCTTGAGTACCCGGTAGGAGGGGTGCATCAGCCGGTGCGCCAGCTCTCCATCGTTGGTGAGCAGCAGCAGCCCCTCGGTGTCCGCGTCGAGGCGGCCGACGTGGAACAGGCGCTGTGCCCGGTCGGCCACATAGTCACCCACACAGGGCCGGCCGCGGTCGTCGGACATCGTCGAGTGCACACCGCGGGGCTTGTTCAACGCCAGGTGCTCCACGTCGGAGCGCAGTTCCAGCCGCATGCCATCGACATGGATGACAGCCTGCTCGGGATCGACCCGCACTCCCATCTCGCGCACCACGGTCCCGTCCACCTGGACCCGGCCCCGAGCGATCATCTCCTCGGCGGCACGCCGGGAAGCCACTCCGGCCTGGGCGAGCACCTTGTGCAGCCGGGGCAGGGTAGACACTGCCTCAGAGGGGGACATCGTCGATAGTGTCGATGTCGGGCAGCAGCGGGGCGATCGGGGGTAGGTCGTCCAACGAGGACAGCCCGAGCCGCTCCAGGAACAGCTCCGTCGTGCAGTACAGCGTGCCGTGGGTCTCCGGGTCGGTCCCGATCTCCGCCACCAGACCGCGGGCCAGCAGGGTGCGCATTACCCCGTCGACGTTCACCCCGCGGATTGCGGCGACCCGGGAACGGGTGACCGGCTGGCGGTAGGCCACCACGGCCAGGGTCTCCAGGGCAGCCCGGGTGAGCCTGGCCCGCTGCCCGTCCAGCAACAGCCGTTCCACGAACGGTGCGTGCACATCGCGGGTGTGCAACCGCCACCCCTGCCCCACATGACGCAAGTCGATACCGCGGCCGGCGTCGGCGTAGCCGTCCCGCAGCCGGTGCAACGCTTCGACCACCCGCTGCACCGGCTGATCCAGCGCACTGGCCAGCGCGTCCTCACCCGCCGGGGAGTCCACCACCAGCAGCAGCGCTTCCAGGGCGGCGTCGAGCTCGCCGTCACTGGACAGCCCAGGCAGGCCCCCAGACCCGGATACAGCAGATCCGGATACAACAGACCCGGCGGATAGCACGACGGCTGCAGATTCGCTCACCGATAGTCCTCGTCCTCATCTGAATCCGACGCTGCCGCAGCGGCCTGCTCGGAACCACCCGTCCACCGAATGTGCAGATCACCCAGCGGATCGATCTGGTCGAAGACCACCACTTCGGAACGGTACAGATCCAGTAACGCCAGGAAGCGGGCGACCACCTCCCTGGTGTGCCCGCAGTCGGCGACCAAGCTGCGGAAGCTCGCCCGGCCTTCGCGAGCGAGCCGAGTGCGCAGCAGGGCGGCGTGTTCGTGCACCGACACCCGGGGGGTGTGCAGATGCTCCAGCGACACCGTGGGCGGCGGTTTTGGTCGAAACACCGCGGCCGCGATCTCGGCGAAGTGGGCAGCGTCGACGCCGAGCAGCACCTCGGGCAGCAAATCGGCAAACCGTTCCTCGAGCGCCACCGATCGCGGGTAACGGCGCAACGCCCCGGACTCCAGCTCTGCGAACAGTGCCGCGACCTGCTTGTACGCCTGGTACTGCAGCAGCCGCGCGAACAGTAGGTCCCGCGCCTCCAGCAGCGCGAGGTCCTCCTCGTCCTCGACCTGGGCCGACGGCAGCAACTTCGCCGCCTTGAGGTCCAGCAGGGTCGCCGCGACAACCAGGAACTCGGTGGTCTCGTCCAGGTCGAAAGCTTCACCCAGCATCCGGAGGTGCGCGATGAACTCGTCGGTCACCCGGTGCAAGGCCACCTCGGTGACGTCCATCTGCTGCTGCGAAATGAGTTGCAGCAGCAGGTCGAACGGGCCCTCGAAGTTGTCCAGCCGCACGGTGAAGCGGCCCGACGCTGCCGGCACCGCATCCTGCACCGCCGTCTGAGCAGATGATTCGACCCTGCAAGCAGGTCTCATCGCGCGATCACCTCACGGGCCAGCAGGCGATAGGCCTTCGCCCCGGTGGATTTCGGTGCCCACCGAGTGATCGGCTCGCCGGCGACGGTGGTCTCCGGGAACTTCACGGTTCGGTTGATCACAGCGTCGAACACGGTGTCGCCGAAAGCCTCCAGCACGCGGGCCATCACCTCGCGGGCGTGCAGCGTGCGCGGGTCGTACATCGTGGCGAGGATCCCGGTGATCGCCAGCTTGGGGTTGAGCCGCTCGCGCACTTTGTCGATGGTGTCGATGAGCAGCGCCACTCCACGCAGGCTGAAGAACTCGCACTCCAGCGGGATCACTACACCGTCCGCACAAGCCAGCGCATTGATGGTGAGCAGGCCCAGCGACGGCTGGCAGTCGACCAGGATGAAGTCATAGTGCGGCAGCAGCGGCCGCAAGGTTCGGCCCAGCGCCTGCTCCCGGCCCACCTCGGTGACCAGTTGCACTTCTGCGGCGGACAGGTCGATGTTGCTGGGCAGCAGGTCCATGCCCGGCACCGAGGTCGTCTGCACGACCTCCTCCACCGGTACGCCCTGCTCCATGATCACGTTGTAGATGGTGCGGTCCAGTTGGTGTGAGGCCACCCCGAGCCCGACCGACAGCGCCCCCTGGGGGTCGAAGTCGACCAGCAGCACCCGGCGGTTGTACTCGGTGAGCGCGGCTCCCAGGTTGATCGTCGAGGTGGTCTTGCCGACGCCGCCCTTCTGGTTGCAGATCGCCACCACCCGAGCCGGGCCGTGCCGGTCCAGTGGAGGTGGCTGCGGCACTGCACGACGCCGGCGCCAGGCAGGATCGACCCCGTCGTCGACGACCCCGTCGTCATACGAGATCGGCGGGGTCGGCACAGCCAGTGGCTGCTGCGCGGACGCCCAGGTCGACATGGAACCTCTTCTCAGCGCGGTGCGATCCCCGGGGAGCCTATCCCCCGTGAGTGGCGATGCGAGTTCTGACTCGCATCGCCACTCACGCGGCCCTCAGCCACGAGCCCGTGGGTGGGCGGTCGCATAGACCTCACGCAGGGTGTCCACCGTCACGAGGGTATAGACCTGCGTCGTGGTCACCGACGCGTGGCCGAGTAGTTCCTGCACCACCCGCACGTCCGCGCCCCCCTCCAGCAGGTGGGTGGCAAAGGAGTGCCGCAGGGTGTGCGGTGACACCGCGGCCGTGATCCCGGTCCGAGCCGCAGCCTCCTGCAGCACCGCCCAGGCGCTCTGCCGGGACAGCCGGGCGCCGCGGGCGTTGAGGAAGACCGCAGGAATGCCCCGCCCCCGAGCGGCGAACGCTGGGCGGCCGCGAACCAGGTAGGCGGCCAGCGCGGCCAGCGCCGGCCGCCCCACCGGCACCAGCCGCTGCTTGCCGCCCTTGCCGCGCAGCAGCACGGTGCGAGCGGAGGCGTCGATGTCGTCACGGTCCAGCCCGACCGCTTCCGAGATCCGCGCGCCGGTGGAGTACAGCAACTCCAGCAACGCCCGGTCGCGTAGCGAGCGGGGTCCCCCGTCGGCGGAGAACACCTCCAGCAGTCGCAGCACATCGTGCACTCCGAGCGCCTTCGGCAGCCGTTTCGGCGGGCTCGGGGGGTGCACCTCGGCCGCCACATCTGCCGGCACCAGGCCCTCCCGAAGAGCGAACCGGTGCAGCCCGCGAGCCGCGACCAGCGCCCGGGCCGCCGACGACGGTGCCAGCGGCCGGTGCCCACCGGCACCGTCGCGCAACGCCGCAAGGAATCCGGTCACCTGCTCCTCCCGCACCTCGGCGAGCCCGGCGATGCCAGCCGAAGCCAGGTAGGCGCCGTAACGGCGCAGATCACGGGTGTAGGAATCCAGCGTGTTGGCCGACGTGCCGCGCTCCACCGCGAGGTGGTCCAGATACCCGGAGATCACCGCCGCCAGCGCCGGCGGCAGACCCGTACTCACCCGAGTGCCTCGGCCAGCGGCAGGTACTCGCGATTGTGCGCCCGTGCGACCTCGGCGAGCACCACCGAGCTCGCCAGCACGTTGACTCCCCGGGCCAGCGACGGGTCATCGTGCACCGCCTGCCGCAGTCCCTTGTCGGCCAGCGCGCAGACGTAGGGCAACGTGACGTTGGTCAGCGCATAGGTGGAGGTGTGGGGTACTGCGCCGGGCATGTTCGTCACGCAGTAGAAGACCGAGTCGTGCACGGTGAAGGTGGGACCGGCGTGCGTGGTGGGCCGGGAATCGGCGAAGCAACCGCCCTGGTCGATGGCGATGTCCACCAGCACCGACCCCGGCCGCATCCGCCCGACCAGGTCATGACTGACCAAGGTGGGCGCCTTGGCGCCGGGCACCAGCACGGCCCCGATCACCAGGTCCGCCCACACGCACGCCTTCTCCACCTCGTAGGCGTTGGACGCGATGGTCTGCAGGTGGCCCCGGTAGACGAAGTCGATCTCCCGCAGCCGGTTGACGTTGGTATCCAACACCACCACTTCGGCCTGCATGCCCAGCGCGATGGTGGCCGCGTTCATCCCCACCACCCCGGCCCCGAGCACCGCCACCTTGCCGGCGGGCACACCGGAGACCCCGCCGAGCAGTACCCCGCGCCCGCCCTGCATGCGTTCCAAGCAGTGCGCCCCCACCTGGGGAGCCATCCGCCCGGCAACCTCGCTCATCGGGGCCAGTAGCGGCAGCGAGCCGTCGGGCAGCTGCACCGTCTCGTAGGCGATCGCGTCCACCCCGGCGTCGATCAGCGCAGTCGTGCACTCCGCCGACGCGGCCAGGTGCAGGTAGGTGAACAGGGTCTGGCCCTTGCGCATCCGGTGGTACTCCTCGGGCACCGGTTCCTTCACCTTGAGCACCGTCTGCGCCTGCGCCCACACGTCGTCGGCCAGCGGCATGATCCGGGCGCCCGCGGCCAGGTAGACCTCGTCGGGGAATGCGCAGCCGACCCCGGCACCGCGTTCCACCAGCACCTCATGCCCTCGACGGGTCAGCTCGAGCACCCCGGCAGGCGTCAACGCGACCCGGTACTCGTGGATCTTCAGCTCTCGCGGGACACCAATCTTCACCGCGGCGCCTCCCTGCTCAAGCCGGGTGCTCAGGCACGGTCGCGGGTCCTGCGGGATGTGCCGGCCCGCGCCGACCCCGCAAGTGACTCGGTGTCGGGGATCGGAGGACAGAGCATCGACCCTACGGGCCCGCCATGATCCGTTGACTCGCCACGATATCGTAACGCCGTGGGCGATGAACCAGACAAGCGGACTCGCGTGGGTACCGCGGAGCGCGAGGCCGCGATGGAGGCGTTGGGCAAACACATGGGGACTGGACACCTGGAAGTTGACGAATACACCCAGCGGATGGACCGCGCGGCAACCGCCCGTACTGTTGCCGAGCTTGATGAGTTATTCGTCGACCTGCCTGCCCCGCACTACCGCCCAACACTCCCGCCGCCGAATGCAATTTACCAGCCACAGTCGAGTGGCTTTTTCACCCGTCAAGTCAG
>JBOHFU010000067.1:0-11465 GCA_050699675.1 Pseudonocardiaceae bacterium | reverse complement strand
CAGACGCCGCACTGATCACTAGCAAAACCAATCACTAGCAAAAAAACAAACACACAAAACATGGCACTAACAAAATTCGGCACACTGTTGAGTTCTCAAAGAACAAACACACACCATCACGAACCACCGAAGCGGTAGCTAGTTCCGGGATGACTCACTCGGACCTGCCCCGGTCCCGACTGGTTAACCTCGCGAGAGGCTTCCGGTACGGTCCCGGCGACTTCTCGAGCTTACCAGCCGTTCGAGTCATCGTTCCCCGCGGCCCGGCCTAACGTCTCGGCACCATCACTGCGCTGAGCGTTTCGTCCGTTCCCCTGCGGGGCGAAGGGAAAGCTACGCGGACAGCACGGTGGAAGTCAAATCGGCGTGTCACGCAGGTCGGGCAGCCGGTGGATGCCCGACGGGATCCCAGAGAGGAATCAGCGAACGCGCACGCCAGCGGTATGCCGCCGACCTCGTCGGAGTACCAGCCAACCGCCCGCCAGCAGATCAGACTCCGCGGGCGTCCAGCCCTCATCCCCAACTTTGGCATTGTTCACCGACGCGCCACCTTCGCGGACCGTGCGACGTGCAGCGCCCTTGCTGTCGGCCAGGCCGCTGGCTACCAGCAGATCGACGATTGTGGGCTGATCGGCCAGTAGCACTTGGCCGGTGGGTGCCTCCGCCATAGCGGCATCCAGCGTGCGCTCGTCCAACTCGCGCAGCTCCCCCTGGCCGAACAATGCCAGGCTGGCCGCGGCCGCGCGGCGGGCCTCCTCCGAACCGTGCACCAGCGCGGTGACCTCCGCGGCCAACACCCGCTGTGCTGCCCGCGCGTGCGGCCGCTCGACGGTCTGCCGGTCCAGGTCAGCGATGTCGTCTCGAGAGAGCTCGGTGAACACCTTCAGGTAGCCGACCGCGTCCCGGTCGTCGGCGTTGATCCAGAACTGGTAGAAGGCGTATGGACTGGTCAGATCGGGATCCAGCCACACCGTGCCGCTCTCCGTCTTGCCGAACTTGGTACCGTCCGCCTTGGTAATCAGCGGTGTGGCCAGCGCGTGTACCGAACGCTGCTCGGTCCGGTGCACCAGGTCCACCCCTGCCGTGATGTTTCCCCACTGATCGCTGCCGCCGGTCTGCAGCGTGCAACCGTACCGCCGGTAGAGCTCGAGGAAGTCCATCGCCTGCAGGAGTTGGTAGCTGAACTCGGTGAAGCTGATCCCGGCGTCGGAGTTCAACCGCGCGCTGACCGCCTCCTTGGTGAGCATCCGGTTGACCCGGAAGTGCTTGCCGACGTCGCGCAGGAAGTCGATCGCCGATAGCGGCTCGGTCCAATCCAGGTTGTTCACCATGGTGGCGGCGTAAGCTCCCCCGAAGTCCCCCCCAAAGTCAAGGAACGGCGCGATCTGGAATCGGATCCGCTGCACCCAGCCGGCGACGACATCCTTGGTGTTGAGCACCCGCTCGGCGCTGGGCTTGGGGTCCCCGATCAGCCCCGTGGCACCGCCGACCAGGGCCAGTGGCCGGTGGCCGGCGCGCTGGAATCGGCGCAGGGTGAGGATCTGCACCAGGTTGCCCAGATGCAGGCTCGGCGCAGTGGGATCGAACCCGCAGTACAGCGTGAGCGGGCCACCGTCACAATCGCGGCGCAGCGCGTCGAGGTCGGTGCTCTGCGCGATCAGACCGCGCCAGCTCAGCTCGTCAAGGATGTGCTCTCCCACCCCGCCATCATCCCGCACCGGGTCATCCCTCCCTGGATCAGGCGGGTTGCCGACCCCGGCGGTACGCCGACACCGCGGGGCTGCCGTGCACCCAGAACCGCCAAGGCCGATCCTGCGCGGCAGCGACGCCAACCCGGGGACCGGTGCACACCTGCTCGGCCGGCACCGGATCGCCGGGCAGTAGCCGCACCGGCGACATGGGATCGGTCAGATCCAGGCCGTTGTGCTCCCGGCGCAGCCCGAGCAGCGTCGCCAGCCTGGCCGGGCCGCGAGCGAGCTCGGCGTCGGACCGTGCGGTGGGCCGATGCCGCCGGGCGACGTCGAGGTCCGAGACGACCTCGGCGGCGCGCAGCAGCACCGCGCCGGGTTCCCCATCGGGCAGGCATGAGATGTTGGCGCAGAAGTGCAGCCCGTAGACGAAGTACACATATAGATGGCCGGGCGGGCCGAACATCACGGCGTTGCGGGCGGTGCGGCCACGGTAGGAGTGCGCCGCCGGATCGTCGGAGCCGCGGTAGGCCTCCAGCTCGACGACGCGGACGGCCACCTGGCCGCCCGGTCGGTCGGCGACCAGGTGGCAGCCCAGCAGCAGCCGGGCGGCCGGCAGGACATCCACGGCGAGGTGCTCGCGCGCGAGAGTCCCCACCGTCACGAGGTGATCCAGCCCCGATGCTCGCCGACGGCCTGCCGGGCGCGCTGCAGCTGCTCGGCGACGCGCTCGGGCGCGGTGCCCCCGTAGGCGTCGCGGGAGCCGATCGACCCGGCGACGCTGAGCACCCGGTGAACGTCGGTGGTGAGCTCGGGGTGGATGGCGGTGAGCTCCATCTCCGACAGCTCCGCCAGCCCCACCCCGCGATACTCGGCCAACCGCACGCAGGCCCCCGCCGCATGGTGCGCGGTGCGAAACGGCACGCCCTGGCGTACCAGCCATTCTGCGAGATCGGTGGCGAGCGTGAACCCGGCCGGAGCCAGCTCGGCGAGCCGGTCGGTCCAGAAGGTGAGGGTGCCGACCATCCCGGCCATCGCGGGCAGCAGCAGCTCGAGCTGGTCGACGGAGTCGAACAGCGGCTCCTTGTCCTCCTGCAGGTCCCGGTTGTAGGCCAGCGGCTGCGCCTTGAGCGTGGCCAGCAGCCCGGTGAGGTTGCCGATCAGCCGGCCCGCCTTGCCCCGGGCCAACTCGGCCACGTCGGGGTTCTTCTTCTGCGGCATAATCGAGCTACCCGTCGAGTAGGCGTCGTCCAGGGCGACATAATCGAACTCGGCGGTGGCCCAGAGGATGATCTCTTCGGCGATCCGGGACAGGTCGACGGCGAGCATCGCGAGTATGAACGCGGCCTCGGCGGCGAAGTCCCGCGATGCTGTGCCGTCGATCGAGTTCTCCACCGGAGCATCGAAACCGAGTTCGGCGGCCACCGCGGCCGGGTCCAAGCCGAGTGAGGATCCGGCCAGGGCACCCGAGCCGTAGGGTGAGACAGCGGACCGGGCATCCCAGTCACGCAACCGCTCGACGTCGCGCAGCAACGCCTGGACATGGGCCCCCAGGTGGTGGGCGAGCAACACAGGTTGGGCATGCTGCAAATGCGTCCGGCCCGGCATGGGTGCGTCCGGATGCGCTTGCGCCTGGTCGAGCAGCGCATCGATCACGTCCAGGGCGCCGGCCGCGATCCGGCGGGCAGCATCGCGTAACCACATCCGCAGCAGCGTCGCGACCTGGTCGTTGCGGGAGCGACCGGCGCGCAATGCGCCGCCGAGTTCTGGGCCTGCACGCTCGATCAGGCCACGCTCCAGGGCTGAGTGCACGTCCTCGTCTTCGGGCACCGGGACGAACGCGCCGGAGCTGACGTCGGTGTCGAGGCGGTCCAGTGCGTCGAGCATCGCATCCAGCTCACTGTCGTTGAGCAGCCCAGCGCCGTGCAGGACGCGGGCGTGTGCCCGGGAGCCGCGGATGTCGTACCGGGCGAGCCGCCAATCGAAGTGCGTCGACAGGCTCAGCGCAGTCATTGCATCGGCCGGTTTCTCGCTGAACCGGCCACCCCAGAGTGCGGTCACGACGAGAACCCCCTCGGCGCCGATGGCTCCACCCTGCCAAGCAGGTCTCGCTTTGCGGCCATCTTCGACGGCAGACCCCACAGCTGCACGAAACCCTTGGCCAGGGACTGGTCGAAGGTGTCACCCGCGTCGTAGGTGGCGAGATTGAAGTCGTAGAGCGACTGTGGGCTGCGCCGTCCGGTCACCGTCGCCCGGCCGCCGACCAACTCGATCCGGACCTCGCCGGTGACGTGGCGCTGGGAGTCGGCAACGAAGGCGTCCAGCGCCCGCTTGAGCGGGGAGTACCATAGCCCGTCGTAGACCAGCTCGGTCCAGCGCTGCCCGACGCTGCGCTTGTACCTGGCCAGGTCCCGCTCGACGGTAACGGCCTCCAACTCCTGATGCGCAGTGATCAGGGTGATCGCCCCGGGCGCCTCGTAGACCTCACGACTCTTGATGCCGACCAGCCGGTCCTCGACCATGTCCAGCCGGCCGACGCCGTGCGCCCCGGCCCGCGCGTTGACTTGCTGGATCGCCTCGAGCACCGTCACCGGGGCGCCGTCGATAGCCACCGGCACACCGGACTCGAAAGTGATCATCAGCTCCTCCGGTGCCTTCCATTCGGTCGGATCGCTGGTGTATGAGTACACGTCCTTGGTCGGGGCGTTCCACAGGTCTTCGAGGAACCCGGTCTCCACCGCCCGGCCCCACAGGTTCTGGTCGATGGAGAACGGCGAGCGCTTCGTGACGTCGATCGGCAGGTCGCGCTCCTCGGCGTAGGCGATCGCCTTCTCCCGGGTCCATGCATAGTCCCGGACCGGGGCGATCACCTGCAGGTCCGGGGCGAGCGCGCCGATGCCGACCTCGAAACGCACCTGGTCGTTGCCCTTGCCGGTGCAGCCGTGCGCCACGGTGGCAGCGCCGTGGTAATTCGCGGCTGCCACCAGGTGCTTGACGATCAGTGGCCGGGACAGCGCCGACACCAGCGGGTAGCGGTCCATGTACAGCGCGTTGACCTGCATCGCCGGGAGGCAGTACTGCTCGGCGTACTCGTCACGGGCATCGGTGACGACCGCCTCGACCGCGCCGCAGGCCAGCGCCCGCTTGCGGATCGTCTCCAGGTCCTCGCCGCCCTGGCCGACGTCGACTGCGACGGCGACGACCTCGGCTCCGGTTTCCTCGGCGATCCACCCGATCGCCACCGAGGTGTCCAGCCCACCGGAATAGGCCAGCACCACCCGCTCAGTCATTCTTGTTCTCCCTTCGGTCGAACGCGTGAGTGGCAAACAGTGTCATAACCCTGATTCGCACTCACGGGGCGCGCCAGCGCCATGAGCCGCTCCGCAAGCTTCGCCCCGGGCAGAGGCCCGCGGGCGACCACCAGGATGGTGTCATCACCTGCGATCGTGCCGACCACATCGGTCAGCGCCGCCCGGTCCAGGGCGCTGGCGACGAAGTGTGCCGCCCCCGGCGGTGTGCGCAGTACAACCAGGTTGGCGCTGGCGTCAGCGGAGACCAGCAGCTCGGACAGCACCCGCGCGAGCCGGGCCGTGCCGCCTTCCACGGCGCGTACCGGACTGCCGTCCTCGGGGATGACATACACCGGCGCGCCGCTGTCCACGCCACGCAGTTTCACCGCGCCGAGCTCGTCGAGGTCCCGGGACAGCGTGGCCTGGGTGACCTCAATTCCTTCGCCAGCGAGCAAGGCAGCCAGCTCTGTCTGGCTACGCACCGCGCGATGGGTCACCAGGTCGACGATGCGGGCCTGCCGGCCCGCTCGGGTGGGCGTCATGCCGCGCGCTCCGGATCCAGCAACCAGGCCAGCAGCGCCTTCTGCGCGTGCAGCCGGTTCTCGGCCTCGTCCCACACTGCGCTGGCCGGACCGTCGAGCACCTCGTCGGTGATCTCGGCCCCGCGGTGTGCAGGCAGGCAGTGCAGCACGATTGCCCCTGGGGCGGCGCGCTCCAGCAACTTGGCGTTGATCTGCAGCGGCCGAAACGGGCTGACCCGATCGAGCCCGTCACTCTCCTGACCCATCGAGGTCCAGGTGTCGGTCACCAGGACGTCGGCCCCGTCGACCGCGGCGTGCGGGTCGGTCAGCACAGTGGCGCTGCCATCGGTGTACCGCGCGCGGTATTTGGCCGCGAGCAGCACGTCGGGCATCGGCTGGAAGCCGTCCGGTGCGGCGACCCGGACGTGTAACCCTGCGGTGGTCCCGCCCAGCAGCAGGGAATGCGCCATGTTGTTCGCCCCATCACCCAGGTAGGTCAGCGTGAGCCCGGCCAGGCGGCCCCGCCGCTCCCGGATGGTCTGCAGGTCAGCGAGTACCTGACAGGGGTGGAATTCGTTGGTGAGTGCGTTGACCACCGGCACCCGCGAGACCCTTGCCATCGCGTCGATACGGCGCTGCGCGAAGGTGCGCCACACCACAGCGTCGGCGTAACGGGACAGCACCCGCGAAGTGTCCTCGATGGTCTCCTCGCGGCCCAGGTGGGTGCCGCGCCCGTCTATGATCACCGGGTTGCCGCCGAGTTGAGCGATGCCGATCTCGAAGGACAGCCGGGTTCGCGTCGAGCTCTTCTCGAAGATCACCGCGACGGATCGCGGGCCTGCCAGCGGGGTGCGCCCGAGCGGGTTGGCCTTGAATTCGTCAGCCAGGTCGAGGATTTCCCGCTGCTCTGCCGAGGTGAGATCGTCATCGCGCAAGAAGTGCCTCGGCATGGCTACCGCACCCGATCCAGGATCGCGGGCAGGGCGCCCAGAAACTCCCGCGCCTGCTCCTCGGTGAGCACCAGCGGCGGGGCGAGCCGGACCCGGTCCGGCACGGCCGGGTTGACCAGGAAGCCCGCATCCCGCGCGGCGGTGGCGGCTGCGGCGGAAACCGGCGAGGTCAGCCCGATTCCGATGAGCAGGCCAGCCTCGCTGACCGACCCGACGAGCGGGTGGTGCAGCGCCGCTACCCCCGCTGCGATCTCCTTACCGAGCCGCGCAGCGTGGTCGAGTAACCCGTCCGAAGAGATGGTCGCCAGCACGGCCAGCGCGGCCGCGCAACAGACCGGGTTGCCACCGAGTGTGCAGCCGTGCTGGCCGGGCTGCAACAGATGGGCGGCCGGTCCGATACCGATACACGCACCGATGGGGAGCCCTCCGCCGAGGCCCTTGGCCAGCGTCACCACATCGGGAGTCACGCCCACGGACTGGTGGGCGAACCAGGTACCGGTCCGACCGACACCGGTCTGAACCTCGTCCAACACCAGCAGGGTCCGGTGCGCGGCGGTGATCTCCCGAGCGGCCTGCAAGTAGCCATCTGGCGGGATCACCACGCCGTTCTCGCCCTGGACCGGCTCGAGGAACACCGCGGCAGTGTCCCCGTCGACCACCGACGCCAGGGCCGCGGGGTCGCCGTAGGGCACGAAGACCACGCCGGGCGGCATCGGTTCGAAGGGATCCCGCTTGGTGGGCTGCCCGGTGAGCGCGAGCGCCCCCATGGTGCGGCCGTGAAACGCACCGTCGGCGGCAACGATCTTCCGTCGCCCGGTCCGCCGGGCGATCTTGAATGCGGCCTCATTGGCCTCCGCGCCGGAGTTGCAGAACAGCACCCGCCCCGACCCGGCGGCGCCTAGGAGATCCAGCAGGGTCTCGGCGAGGGTGAGCGCCGGCTCGCTGAGGTAGAGGTTCGAGACCTGCCCGAGGGTGCAGATCTGCTCGGTGACGGCGCGCACGATCGCCGGGTGAGCGTGGCCCAGCGCGTTCACCGCGACACCGCCGAGCAGATCCAGGTAGCGGCGGCCGTCGACGTCCCATACCTCCGCGCCTGAGCCACGAGCCAGCGCCAGCTGGGGCGTGCCGTAGTTCGCCATCAACGCGGCTTCCCAGCGCCGCTGAAAGTCAGCGGTAGGCATCAGTCGTGACCCTCCTCGGGCAGCACCATCGTCCCCACCCCTTCGGTGGTGAACACCTCCAGCAGCACCGAATGCGCCACCCGGCCATCGATGACATGAGCCCGGGGCACCCCTCCCCGCACCGCACGAAGGCATGCCTCCATCTTCGGCACCATCCCGGCGGACAGCCCCGGCAGCAACTGCTCCAGCCGATCCACGGTCACTTGGGACAGCAGGCTGGACCGGTCCGGCCAGTCGGTGTAAAGGCCTTCGACGTCGGTGAGCATGACGAGCTTCTCGGCGCCCAGCGCGACGGCCAGAGCCGCCGCAGCGGTGTCGGCGTTGACGTTGTGCACCACGCCGTCGGCGTCGGGGGCCAACCCGGATACCACCGGGATGCGCCCGGCGTTGACGATGTCGAGCACCGCGGCGGGGTTCACCGCAACCACATCACCGACCAGCCCCACGTCGACCTGTTCGCCGTCCACAGTGGCAGTGCGCCGGGCGGCGGTGAACAGGTGCGCGTCCTCGCCTGAGATGCCGACAGCGAACGGACCGTGCACGTTGACCAACCCGACGAGCTCGCGTCCCACCTGACCGAACAGCACCATGCGCACCACGTCGATCGTCTCAGCAGTGGTGACCCGTAAACCCCCGCGGAATTCCCCCACGATGCCCAGCCGGTCCAGCATGGCGTTGATCTGAGGCCCGCCACCGTGCACCACGACGGGGCGTAGCCCGGCCAGCCGCAGGAAGACCATGTCCTGCGCGAAGGCCCGCTTAAGCTCATCGTCCAGCATCGCATTGCCGCCGTACTTGATCACAACAGTGGCTCCGTGGAAGCGCTGCAGCCAGGGCAGCGCCTCGGCGAGCACCGCGGCCTTCTGGGCGGCCGTGTCAATTCTCGACCCTGCAAGCAGGTCATCGGCGTTGATTCTCGACCCTGCAAGCAGGTCATCGGCGTTGATTCTCGACCCTGCAAGCAGGTCATCGTCGATCATGACGAGTACGCGCTGTTCTCCTCAACGTACCCGGGCGAGAGGTCCGTGGTGAACACGGTGGCCTCGCCCTCGCCGAGGTGCAGGTCGATCTCCACGGTGATCTCCCGGCCGGATAGGTCCACCTTCGAGCGGTCGGCCGCCACCGCGCCGCCCTGACAGAGCAGCACTCCGTTGATCCAGATGTCTAGCGTGTCGGCGGCCACGGTGGCGGCGGAGGCACCCACCGCGGCGGCGATCCGTCCCCAGTTGGCGTCGGCACCGAAAAAAGCGGTCTTGACCAGGCTGTCCCGGGCAACCGCGCGGGCCGCCGTGATCGCGTCGGCGTAGCCGGCCGCTCCGCCGACGGTGATCGCGATCTCTTTGGTGACGCCCTCGGCGTCAGCCTGCAAACCCTTGACCAGTTCGTGGCACACCTGCCGCACCGCGGCGGCGAACTCCGCCCGGTCAGGCACGACCCCCGAGGCGCCCGACGCCAGTAGTAGCACGGTGTCGTTGGTCGAGCAGGTGCCGTCGATGTCCAGACGCTCGAAGGTCTCGCTCACGGCCGAGCGCAACACGGCGTCCAGGGTGGGCTCATCGACGGCGGCGTCGGTGGTGAGCACGCTGAGCAGGGTGGCCAAGCTGGGCGCCACCATGCCGGCTCCCTTGGCGAACCCGCCCACCGTCCAGCCCGCGCCGGTGACCGCGGCCTGCTTGGGCACGGTGTCGGTGGTGAGAACTGCGGTGGCCGCGGCCAGGCCTGATTCGGGTGTTGCGGTCAACTCGGTCGCGGCCCTGTCGACTCCGGACAGCACCGCGTCCAGCGGCAACCGCTCACCGATCAGCCCGGTGGAGCAGACCGCGACCTCGACCGCCCCGCAGCCCAGCAGTTGGGCGACCCGTTCGGCGGTGGCGTGGGTGTCCTGGAACCCGCCAGGACCGGTGCATGCATTGGCTCCGCCGGAGTTCAGTACGACGGCGCGCAGCCGCCGTCCGGTGAGTACCTGCGCTGACCACAGCACCGGCGCTGCCTTGACCTGGTTGCGGGTGAACACCCCGGCCGCCACCGTGGAAGGTCCTTCGTTGACCACCAGGGCCAGATCCAGCGCACCGCTGGTCTTGATCTTGATGCCGGCGGCAACCCCGGTCGCCTGGAACCCGCCGGCTGCGGTGACACTCATGTCCGGTGTCCTCCCCTAGCAGTGTCAGGTCAATGGTGTGTTGATCACGGGGCTATCCCCCAGGCCAGCAGGCCGGTGGTCTCGGGCAGCCCCAGCGCCAGGTTGAGGCACTGCACAGCAGCTCCCGCAGTGCCCTTGGTGAGGTTGTCGATAGCACCGACAGCGACCAGCCGGCCGGCGTCGGAGTCCACCGCAACCTGCAACTGCACGGAGTTGGAGCCGTTAACGGCGCCGGTAGCCGGCCAGCGGCCCGCAGGCAGCAGGTGCACGAAGGGCTCGGCGGCGTACGCGACGTGGTAGACGTTGCGGGCCATCTCGTGGTCGGTCCCCGGGCGCAGCGCCGCGGTGCAGGTGGCCAGGATCCCGCGTGGCATCGGCGCCAGCACCGGGGTGAACGACACGGCGACTGGGCATCCGGCGACGCCGGAGAGGTTCTGGGCGATCTCCGGGGTGTGCCGGTGCGCGCCGGCCACCCCGTAGACGCTGGCTGAGCCCATCACCTCCGAGGCCAGCAGGTGCGGCTTGAGGGCGCGCCCGGCCCCCGACGTGCCGGACACGGCGGTCACCACGACTTCGGGATCGACAAGCCCGGCGTTCAACGCCGGCGCCAGCGCGAGACTGACCACTGTGGGGTAGCAGCCGGGCACCGCGACGCGGCGGGCTCCCCGCAGCTTGTCCCGCGCGCCTGGCAGCTCGGGTAGCCCGTAAGGCCAGGTCCCGGGGTGGTCGGAGCCGTACCAGCGCTGCCAGGCAGCTGGGTCGACGAGCCGGTGATCGGCTCCGCAGTCGATCACCACGGTATCCTCGGGTAGCGCTTCGGCCAGAGTTGCGGAATGACCGTGTGGCAAGGCGAGGAACACCGCGTCGTGTCCCGCCAGCCGCGTTGCCGTGGTGTCGGACAGGATGCGCTCGGCCAGCGGGACGAGGTTCGGGTGGTGCTCGCCGAGCGTGCTGCCGGCGTTGCCGCCCGCCGTCAGCTCGCCGATCTCGATCTCCGGGTGGCCGAGCAGCAGGCGGAGCAGCTCGCCACCGGCATACCCGCTCGCACCGGCTACCGCGACCCTGAGTGCCATGCGGATGATTATGCATTTTTGTGAAACTCTATTCAACGCCCGCGGGGTGTTCGTCCACGGAGGTCATGATTCGACCATGCCCAGCAGATCCATCAGGGTGGCCGTCAGCACGTCGGGTCCGGTGGTGACCGCCTCGTGGTCGACACCGTGCATCGTCACGACGCGCGCGCCGTCGACCGCATCGCGCACGAGCCCGACGCCCACCTGCAGCTCCGGCGGGCTGTCCGTCCCGGCGAGCAGGACCGTCGGCACCTCGAGCGCGCGGTAGCGAGCGGCGTCGAAGGCGAACGCACTGACGCTACGCAGCTCGCGCGGCAGCGTGTGCACGCAGTCGACCATCGGCTGCCACGCCGCCGCGTCAGCGCGGAGCTCGGCGAGTACCTCTGCGGGCAGGCCGACGATCTCGCGCATCATCAGCTCGGTGGCCCGATCACGCTCCCCCGCCGTGACGAGCGCTTCCAGCTGCTCGATGAACGATGCCGGGATACCCGCCGGGCCGTTCAGGCCGAGCGCTGGCTCGTACAACACGAGCGTCACGAGGTTTTCGGTCCGCAGCGCTGCCTCCAGCGCACAGATCCCGCCATAGGAATGCCCGAGCAGGTGCACCGGCTCATCGATCGCA
>JBOHFU010000066.1:0-11487 GCA_050699675.1 Pseudonocardiaceae bacterium | reverse complement strand
CGACGATAGTCATAGCCACGTCCCGGGCGAATGACCGGTCCAGGGTCTCGAGGGACTGCTGGGAATAGGAAACAGCGTGGTCTGCCTCAGCTAGTTTGAGGTGGCACTCGCCGTGAATCGAGATGTGTAGCGGGGTCAGTGCGCTGGGATGGCGCCGTAGGGCGCCGTCATCAGTTCCATGTTGTGGCCGTCCGGGTCGTTGAAATACACGCCACGGCCCCCGTAGTTGCGGTTAATCTCACCGGAATGCCGATGGAAGGGGTCAGCATAGTAGGTGAGGCCGGATTCTTGGATGCGAGTGAAGGCCGCGTCGAACTCGTCCTCGTTGAGCAGGAAAGCGTAGTGCTGGGACTGGATGTCCTCAGCGTCGGCGTAGTCGAGGGTGACCCCGTTGCTGACCTGGACGGGCATGAACGGGCCCCACTGCTCCCCGACAGGTAGGTCGAGGATACCGGCGAGGAATGCTGCGGACTTCGCCTTGTCGCGAGCCAAGACGATGGTGTGGTTGAGCTCAACGCTCATTGCACTGGTCCTTTCGTATGTGTTTTCTCCAGTGTCAGGAACTCCGAGATGGCGCGGCGCAGCCAGGCGGCGTCCAGCCCGTGCAGCACGTCGTGCTGTTCGGGTGTGCCGTACCGGCGCTGTTCGGCCCGGCCGACGCCCAGCGCGAGCGTCCGGTGTGGACGGTCCGACAGTGCCTCGTCGATCAGCCGGGTCGAGGTGCCGGCCAGGTACGGCTCCACCAGCACCACGGTGTCGGCCGCCGCCAGGTCGCGCAGGCCGCTCAGGTCCAGGGGTCGCACCGTGTTCGTGTAGGCCACGGTCACGTCCAGGCCGGCGGTGGCCGCCAGCACTGGGTCGAGCATCGGCCCGACCGCGAGTACCAGGGCACGCCCGCCCCGCCGCACCGCGTCCAGCCGCCCGTCCAGGGCCGCCGGCCGGGGTGCGGTATTGCTCCGGTTGGACAGTCGTAGGTAGACCGAACCAGTAGCGCTGCTGCTGCGCACCGCGGTCCGCAGTAGCGGCGCTACCTCGTCGGGATGGCCCGGCACGTGCACGGTCCAGTCCGGCAACGAGTCCAGCAGCGCCACGTCGCCGGGGGACTGGTGAGTCCGGCCGCCCTCGGTCCAGTCATAGGAGGCCCCGACGCTGACCAGCACCGCGGACACACCCTGGTGGGTCAGGTCCAGCTTGATCTGTTCGAAGGAGCGCTCGACCAGGAACGGCGCGTAGGTGTGGATGATCGGACGCAGGCCGGTCAGCGCCAGTCCGCCGCCTACGCTGACCATCAGCGACTCGCGGATTCCTACGTTGCGCACCCGGTCCGGGTGCCGTTGCGCCTGCTCGGTGAACAGGTCTGCCGAGATGTCCGCTAATACCAGTGCGGTGGTGGGTTCCTCGTCCAGCAGTTCAGTGACGGTGTCGACGAACCTGGTCCGCATGGTGATCTCTTCGGTGAGCATCGGCGTGTTCACTCCTTCGGTTCCACCACGGCCACCACGACGTGCGGGCGGCCCGGTGACGGCGTGGTCAGGGCGGCTTCCAGAGCCTCATGGTCACGACCGTCCACAGTGGCCGTGGACCAGTCGTTTACGCTGAACCGGGCGGCGATCCCGCCGGGCCAGCCGTGGGTGGCGGACTGGTTGTCCACCACGATCGCGGTCAGGCCGTCCAGCCCGGTGGCGCCGGCGTAGGCGATCGCCTCATGGTTGGTGCCCTCGTCCAGCTCGGCGTCGCCGACCAGGACGAACGTGTGGCCGCGGGAGCCCTGGGTGCGCTGGCCGAGCGCGACGCCGACCGCGATCGGCAGCCCGTGCCCGAGCGATCCACTGGAGATCTCAACGCCCGGTACCAGCACCCGGTCCGGGTGGTAGCCCAGCGGCGAGTCGAGCTGGCCGAAGGTGTCCAACCACTCGGCTGGGATGAACCCGGTGGCGGCGAGCACGGCGTAGTAGGCCATCGGACCGTGTCCCTTGGAGAGCAGGAACCGGTCCCGGTCGGGATCGTCCATGGTGGACGGTGCGACGCGCAGCACCCGGTCGTAGAGGACCCAGAGCACGTCCAGGGTGGAGGTGGCGCTCGAGGCGTGCTTCTCGTCGCCGGTCATCCGCGTCATCAGCGCCCGAAGGTCAACGTAGCGGTACCGGTCGGCGACCCCGGTCCGGTTTGGTTCTGTCATCGTGGTCATGCGACCAGCCTGCAACCTGAAGTATGCTTCAGGTCAAGGGAGCCGGTGGGAAACCATTGTGATCCGAATCTCGATAAGGAAACTGCCGGAGACGTCACCACCGGCGCTGGCTCGCCGTAGACCTGGTTGATCCGGATTGATCCGGTCGAAGTCCCGGTCATGATGCAACACGGTCAGGTGCCCGACGACGGCGAGCGAGGCGATCATCACGTCGGGCAGCGGCACGCAGCTGTGCAGCCGAGCGACGTCAGGAGGGCTCCACCGTGGAGAGGTCGAGGGGCTCTCCTGCGTTCAGGGTCGCCGTGTGGACCGTCGCCGAGACGACCTCGTGGCCTCGATCTGGCGGTGGTCGATCTCGAAGGTGGTACTGGCGAAGTATCCGCGGGACGGTATCGGCCCCGTCCCGGTCACGCTCCCACCGTTCCTCGGCCTAGTCTCGGGCCTGTTCGGCGGCATCGAGCTGGTCGATCCGCTCGTCGGGCAGCCGCAGCCCGTAGACCGGATGCGTCCCACCCGCGCGGCGACGGTAGGGCAGCTCGATGTCGCGGGTGGCCTCGGCGTGCTCGGCCTCGGCGGCGATCCTGTCGAGCAGTTCTCGATCGGTATCCGTCATCATGACTCCTCGTCTTCGGCCGCGTATGCCTCTCGCCATTGTCGGTCCGCCGGCTAGGCAGTGACGACGTGCCAGAGCCCTTGCGGGGGATGCTCGGGTGGCAGCAGTACGACGACCAGCACCCGCGCGGCGGTCGGTGAGTACCCGACGATCCGGATCGCCTCGCCGGTGTGTGACTTGGGGTCCCGGGCGATGAGCCGCGCGGGTCAAGGGCCGCCTCATCGCCTCTACCGGGTCGAGGTCGACCGCGTTCGGGTAGCGCAGCGACCGGCGCAGGTGCGCCGGGTCGGGGATGTCGACCCGGATTAGCTTGGCCACCACGGCTGACCGAGGTGGCCACTCCCGACCCAACGGGAAGTTCCTGGGTTGCCGCCTCGATGCAGGCCCGCGGATCTGCGAATAAGCCCTCGCAGGATTCTGTCGGAGCAGGCTGCCCAGTGTGATGCTCTTTTTCTCGCCTACCGCAGCGTTCAATCGGTTTGTCGACAGAAGATAGAAATCCCACTGGTCCAGAGCGTGTGTGTCCGCTGTGGCCTTATCTGTGTGTGTCAAAACGCAGAACATGAAGACATCGGCCTGGCGCTTCCGCTCGGTCGCATAGGCGTTCGTCTACGTCTAACTCCGGGTTTACTTTTTAGTCAATCAACAATCCTCAGTGGCAGGTGGGCTGGTAGGGAAGGCCGGGGATGAGCTGGTCCCACTGGGTACGGCTGACGGTCCCGATGATGCGACAAAGGCGGTCGTTGACCCGGCCCACATCGGGGTCCCAGAACCGCGCGGTGCCATCGGCGCTGGTGGTGGCCAGAGTGTGTCCGTCCGGGCTGAACGCCACCGCGTTGACGGTACTGGTGTGGCCGGTGAGGGTAGCGATGAGCTGGTGCGTGGCCACATCCCATAGGTTCGCCGTGGTGTCGCCGCTGGTGGTGGCCAGGGTGCGCCCGTCGGGGCTGAACGCCACGCCATAGACGGCGTTTGTGTGGCCGGTGAGGGTGGCGATGAGCTGGTGGGTGGCCACATTCCATAGCTTGGCTGTGTTGTCGGTGCTGGTGGTGGCCAGGGTGCGCCCGTCGGGGCTGAACACCACGCGTTCGACCGTATTGGTGTGGCCGGTGAGGGTAGTGATGGGCTGATGGGTGGCTACATCCCACAACCGTGCGGTGCCATCGTAGCTGGTGGTGGCCAGGGTGCGGCCATCCGGGCTAAACGCCACACTGCGGACGAGCTTGGTGTGGCCGGTGAGGGTAGTGATGAGCTGGTGGGTGGCCA
Organism: Pseudonocardiaceae bacterium; assembly: GCA_050699675.1. Classification (GTDB taxonomy): domain Bacteria; phylum Actinomycetota; class Actinomycetes; order Mycobacteriales; family Pseudonocardiaceae. The sequence continues at coordinate 7,420 of JBOHFU010000066.1, read as the reverse complement.
CATCCCACAGCTTCGTGGTGAAATCAGCGCTTGCAGTGGCCAGGGTGCGCCCATCTGGACTAAACGCCGCATCCACGACGATGTTGATGTGGCCGGTGAGGGTGGCGATGAGGCGGTGGGTGGCCACATCCCACAGCTGAGCCGTCTGAGCCGTGTGATCGCCGCTAGCGGTGGCTAGGGTGTGCCCATCTGGACTAAACGCCATCCCGTTGATGAGGCCGGCCTGTCCGGCAAAGGTGGCGATCAACTGGTCGCTGGCCACAGCCCACAGTCGCACCGTGTCATCGCCACTGGTGGCCAGGGTGCGCCAGTCCCGGCTAACTGCCATCGCAGCGACGGGGGCGACCGGGCGGGGGGTGAAGATACGGTCGTCCATGTTCCACAGTCGCGCAGTGTTATCTTCGCTGCTGGTGGCCAGGGTGTGCCCGTCCGGGCTAAACGCCACTCGGACGGCGTTGGTGTGGCCGGCTAGGGTGGCGATCTGTTGGTGGGTGGCCACGTCCCACAATTTGGCTGTGTTGTCAGCGCTGCCGGTAGCTAAGGTCTGCCCACCCGGGCTGAATGCCACCCCATAGACGCCGCTGGTGTGGCCGGTCAGCGTGGCGATCTGTTGGTGGCTGCCCACATCCCACAATCGGGCGACGCTATCTGTACCAGCAGTGGCCAGGATGCGCCCATCCGGGCTAAACGCCACACTGGGGACGAAGCTGGTGTGGCCGGTCAGGGTGGCGATGAGCTGGTGGGTGGCTACATCCCACAGCTTGGCCGTGGAATCGGCGCTGGTGGTGGCCACAGTGCGCCCGTCCGGGCTAAATGCCACGTCGTAGACGGCGCTGGTGTGGCCGGCCAGGGTGGCGATGAGCTGTTGGGTGTCTACATCCCACAACCTGGCCGTCTCATCGACGCCAGCGGTGGTCAGGGTGCGACCATCTGGACTAAACGCCACCCCGGTGACAGTGTCATTGTGGCCGGCCAGGGTGGCCGTCAACCGGTGAGTAGCCACATCCCACAGCCGTACGGTGGCGTCGTAGCTGGTGGTGGCCAGAGTGCGCCCATCCGGGCTAAACGCCACACTGGTGACGATGTTGGTGTGGCCGGCCAGGGTGGCGATGAGCTGGTGGGTGGCCACATCCCACAGCTTGGCCGTGGAATCGGCGCTGGTGGTGGCGAGGGTATGCCCGTCCGGGCTAAACGCCACCCCGAAGACGGAGCTGGTGTGGCCGGTAAGTTGACCGGCGAAGTACTGGCTTTGCGCACTGAGCAGTGCGCTGCGGGTCTCGGGCGTTGACTCGGTGTGAAGGGCTTCCACCGCGAGCAGCATCGAGGCCCTCGGGTCCTTGGCGGCCAAGGCGCTGGAGCTGGCCGTGAGCTCGCGGGCAATGGCGGTTTGGCGCTGCTGGATGGCAGTCTGCCGCTGAATGAGAGCGAAGGTGGCCAACACCGCCATCACCACCGCCAACACCACCCCTGTGAACCCGAAGCCGCGCTGGCGGCGGGTGGCGGTGCGGCGGCTGGCCAAGATCAGCTGAGCTTGGGCGGGAGAGGCGGCTGGTTGGCGACCGGTCTGATCGGCCAGCCAGGTTTCGGCTTCTTTCAGCTCAGCGCCGCGCAGCAGCAGACTGCTGTCGCGGTCCCGGTTTTCCCACTCACGAGCTTGGGTGAGCAGCCTGGTGTGCAGGTGGACCCGGTCGATGTCGGTGTCCAGGACTTCGACGAGCCGGTCGACGCCCGCCTCGAAGTCGGTGTCCTCTAGGAAGGAAAGCCAGTTCAGCTCGGTCAGCGCTGGCGGGACGCCTCCGATAGGGGTCTCGCGGGCGATGACCGGGACGAGGCGCTTCGATGCTTCGGTCGCGTAGTCGAGCTCGGTCCGGCAGACCTCGGAGGCCACCGAGTCCGGGGTGATGACGAAGGCGACTGCATCTGCTTCGATGATGCCGGTGCGGATCTCCTCTAGCCAGCGCGCTGAGGGGATGATGTCCTCAAGGTCAACCCAGACTTCCCGGTTCCGGGCCTGGAGTGCGGCGGTCAGCCGCCGGACGAAGGGGAGGTCTTCGCGCGCATAGGACAGGAACACGTCAGCCACGGAATATCCCGTCCCTCCTCACGGCCGTCGCATAATGATATCCCCATAAGATCATCACCTGGTCAGGGTCCTCGCCGCGGGGCAGGAAAGGGTTTGTGCGTGGACGTTCCGGCGGTGGTGAAGCGTCAGGAGGGCTTGACGGCGGAGAGGTCGACGGGCTCTTCTGCGTTCAGGCTTGCCGTGCGGACCCTGGCTGAGGCGATCTCGTGGCCGTGGTCGATCTGGTATTGGTCGATCTCAAAGGTGGCACTGGCGAAGTATCCGCGGGATCCCTTGTCGGGATCAGGGTGCGGGTTGTGGTAGAGCCGCTCGGCGAGGTCGCGCAGGCGCAGCATTGCGGGCACGCCGAGAATCATGACGCGGGGCCTGCCGTTGAAGGCGATATCCAGGTGGGCGAGGAGCTCGGCGTAGGCTTCGTTGAAGGCCACCGCGTGCTGGTAGACCGCCTTGTCGTCGTGCTGGGCGTAGTCGGCGACGGAGGCGTTCGGATCGATCCGGTAAGCCTGTTCCCAGCGCACGTCGATCTCGGGGCCGGTGGGCGGCGCGTCCGGGGTGTCGTGCGGACCGTAAGTGCGCCCGGTGAGGATCTCGTTGAACCGGAAGTAGTGGGCGACTTGGCGATCCTCGCCGAACAGCTGGTCGTCGCTGTCGAAGATGGAGTCGTGCAGCCCTTCGCCCTGCTCGGTGACCACCCGCAGCGCGAGCAGCGCGGACGTCAGGTCCATGACAGGGAACACCTCGCCGCCGGAGTTGTAGAAGTCCTCCGGGCCGACCTGCCGCTCCCGGCGTCCGCAGAAGACCTTGTCCTCGCCGAGCTCCTCAACCAGTGTGAGTAGTCCCTTGCGGATGAAGTCGTAGAACTGCCCGATCGAAGTCCAGCCCTTTCCCGACGAGAGCGGGACGTCGTCGAAGTGCTGCGGGCGCTCGATGAGCAGGAAGGTCCGCATCGCCGCCGGGGAGAAGTGCTGCAGCGGGATCTCGACGTCCAGGGCGCTGTAGGGAAGCCTGGCCGGATAGCTGCGGACGAAGTCCGGATCGGCCACCCTCGGCCGGCCGCCGACCGCGTTGAGCAGGTTGGCGACCAGCGTCATGTGCAGCATCTCCTCCAGGACGACGCTGCGGATCGTGTAGTAGGCGTCTGAGTTGGTGCCGGCCCGGATGGTGTACATCGCCGTCAGGTACGGCGGGATCGTGAGGTGCTCGATCTCCAGCGCGCCCTGGAGGTACGTCCGCAGTTCGGCGAGGTTCTTGGGAAGTTCGAAGGGCAGCTCCTGGTTGCCGAGAACGAGGCCCTCGGGTTCGTTCCCGGTCACGACTGGACCTCCGCGATGGCCATGCGGTCGCCGCTGAGATTGGCCGGGCGGTGCAGCTCGACGAGGTCGCGGTGGATCCGTTCGGCGCTGCGCAGCGCCAGCGCCGCCATGGTCAGTGACGGGTTGGACGTGCCGACGGATGGCATGCTGCCGCAGCCCACCGCGTACAGGTTGGGGTGGTCCCAGCAGCGCTGGAAGCGGTCGACGACCGAGCTCTTCGGGTCACCGCCCATGATGTGCGTGCCCGCGCCGTGCCCGGCTCCCTCGTAGCTGTAGTCGCGGTCGCGGTAGCGGAAGTAGCCGAGCGGGGCGACGCCGTCGCGGGGGCTGTGGTCGGTGTGCTCCTCGGCCCCGAGCTTGCGGTAGATAGCCGAGGCGACGCCCCTCGCCGCCGCCATGCCCTCCTTGACATGATCACTGAGGTTGTAGGTCAGCACCGGGCGCGGGTTTCCCATCGCGTCCCGGTACCGGTCGTCGATCGTCACCCGGTTATCGCGCTCAGCAGGCTGTTCCATGGAGCACTGGAGCTGGAGCTGACGGCCGATCTGATCGCCCAGGGTCTGCCGCAGCTTCGTCCCGAAGACGGTGACCGGGACGATGTTCCCCTCCCGGTCGCCGCCGACGCCCAGCGCGGTGCCCACGTTGCTTATCGGGGCTCCCGCGGCCCAGCCCCAGCCCCAGTTGCCGATCTCGATCCGGAATGGTGCGCGCGTGCGGCGCGCGTCCCCGAAGCGGAACGCCTCCCAGCCAGAGGTGGAGCCGGGGCCGCGGAACGGGCCGATCTGGCCGCCGTCGGCGGGGTTGAGTGCCCAGGTGAGCATCGTCGGATGGTCCATCAGGTTGCGGCCCAGCTCGCCGCTCCCGCTCGCCAGGCCCGAGACGAGCAGCAGCCGGGCGTTCTCGATCGAATGTGCGGCCACGACGATGATGTCGGCCTCGGCCGTGTACGGCCGGCTTGCCGCCGACGCCGGGTCGTCGTAGGTGCGGTACTCGACGCCCTTGATCCGCCCGTCGCTTCCGTTGATCACCCCGGTGACCACGCAGCGCGGGGCAAGCGTGACGCAGTCGGCGAACTCCGCCTGGGTGCGCAGCGGCGTCCACCGTGCCTGCACGGGGCAGAACGGCACGCAGCTGGCGTTGCCGACGCAGCGTTCGCCGTAGTTCGGCAGGCCGACGGCGCCTGTGGGCCGGTAGCCCAGGCCGCCGGCGTAGCGAGGATCGGGGGTGCTGTTGCGGCCGTGCGGCACGCTGAAGACCTTCAGCGTGAAGTCCTCGCTTGCCACCGGGTCGTGGACCGCCCGCCCGTCGATGCTGCGGCAGACCTCGTCGACGTAGCTCGGCGGAATCTTGTGCATCGGGTAGACATAGTGCGGGTCCGACGGGATGCCCAGCGCCCGCTGCTCCTCGGCGTCGCCGGCCACGCCGATCTCCCGCTCGGCGGCGGTGTAGTACGGCTCCAGGTCGTCGTAGCCGATCGGCCAGTCGCGGCCGTAGCCGTACTGCGTCTCGGTGGCGAAATCGTCGGGGTGCATGCGCAGGCACAGGCCCATCCAGTGCATGCCGCTGCCGCCGACCGCGCGCAGGTAGTCGGTGCCGTAGGGCAGCTCGCCGTTCTGCACGAAGTAGCCGTTGGCCGTGAAGCCCAAGCCGTCGGGGGCGAGGTCCAGCACGTCGGGGGACGGTGCGGCGACGTTGCGCCGGAACGGCGAGTTGGGCACCTTCGCTACCGCCGAGCGGAAGGTCTCGACCGCATCAAGGTGGCCTTCCCACGTGTCGCGCCCACCGGTGCCCGCCTCCAGGACGAGCACCTGCCAGCCCTGCCGGCCGAGCTGCTTGGCTACCAGGCTTCCCGCGATGCCCGCGCCGACGACGATGACGTCGTAGCGCCGCCGGTTCGCGGTTGTTGCGTTCACCGTCCTGGTCATTGCGCGGGTGTCTCCTCGGAGCTCGGTGCGGCTGCGGCGGCGGGGGAGAAGATGGACGGCGGCAGCGCGGACGGGAAATCGGACCACCTCAGGCGCGGTCCGGGTGCGGCAACCGGCACGGGCGGTTCGGGCCAGGACAGCGGGGGCGGCTGCAGCGCCCAGGTGGCGAAACCGGGTGCCTTGGCGCCGGCCGGGTGGCCGTTGAAGGTCCGCCAGACCAGTCCCTCGGTGTAGGCGTCGGGTGAGACGATGAACTCGACGTTGGCGGCCTCGCGGCGCAGCAGCCCATGCGCCTCGGGGGCCAGCCGCGGCCAGGCGCCGGTGTACCAGAGGTAGGTCAGCGCCCGCGCCACTTCCAGCTCAGTGCCGCTCAGGGCGTCGAGATCGCGCTCCACCACGCTGAGGACCGCGTCGAGGACGGTGGCTCCGACCTGGGCGCGGGCCGTGCCGAGGTACAGGTCGGCCATCCCGGTCGCCAGCAGGTCATACAGCTCAAAGCCGGTCAGCACCGCGCTCAGTTCCGCAAACCGGCGCCCTTCGTCGCTCAGCCGCACGGTTGTGACGTCGCTGCCATCACCCGTCCGATTGTGGTCACCATTCATTCGCACACCCGCTTCACGAGCTGGCCGACCAGGCGCCGACCGAGCGCCATTGCCGGAAGGGTCGGTTCCACGACGTTCCACGAACCCGACGAGAGGAAGGTCGCCGCGCCCGCCGACGTGCACGTTACTCGCGATATGCAGGCGGGCGTCCAGGTCGGTTACCGAGTCGTCGGGCTGCTCGCCCATCCACAAGGTCCCGGACGGACTCCCGTTACTCGGGAAGCGCGGGAGCGACTGGCGTGAGGTCGGTCCTGCTGAAGCCCTCGCCCTTGAACAGCAGCGGCTCATCGGTGCTCTTCGCCAACGCGTAGGCGAAACAGTCGCCGAAGTTGAGCTGTGCGGAGTGCCCGCTGCCCTTGCCGAAATCCCGGTAAGCGGCGCGAGCGATGGCTGCCTGATCGGCGGTGACCGGCTCGATGACCAGTCTCGCCTTGGTGCACAGGTCATCGACGTGCCTGCTAGCGATCGGATCACGACTGGCATCGATCACGATGGCGGTTTCCAGATAGTTGGCGGCAGAGATACGCGGTGCCTGCGCGACGGCAAGGGCAAAGGCGAACGCCTCGGCCTCGGGCTCATCGCGCAGGATCGCGATCAGTGCCGAGGTGTCGACGATCAACGGGGCAGCCCCTTCTCGTCGTACAGCAGTTCGCCGTGCTCGACGCTGCGAGCGGGCTCACATAGCCGGGGGGCGGTGTCCCGGCCGATCGCGAGCAGGGCCTCGGCCCGGAGCTGCGTGTCGCTGTGCTTTTGGCGGACGCGCTCCAGCCGCTCCGCAACGGCCACTGTCACGGCCTGGGTCAGGCTCTCCCCGGTCAGCTGCGCCAGCTGTCGAGTCAGCTCGTGCGCTTCGTCGCTCTTGATGTTGAGGCTCATCGCGGCAACATTCCTCCACAGTAGAAGGCTCAGTCTACCATGGTAGATGAATGAGAGCGGCAGGCTTATGACATGCTCTGTGGCCTGCTCAATCAGCGGGTGGCCGGCCGCCCTGTGGGGGGTTCAGCGCGGCCGGCCAGGGGTTGACCGTTCGTTGCTGATCGGTCACTGCCAGCGAAACGTGCCAGCGGGGTCGAGGGCAGTGCTGGTCGCTGGGCGCCGCGCCCGGATTACATCCGGGGGTCTCACTTGCCTCGCACTTCCTCGGAGCCCTTCCCATGACCTTGACCGATAGTCCACTATCGACGCCCGGTCCGGAGCGAGATGGGGATGAGGGGCGATGAGCGGACAGGGCAGGAACACTGCATTGCGGGGGTTGCTGGATGAGGCGGAGATGAGCAACCTCGCGCTGGGCCGCGCGGTGGTGGCTGCGGGAGCCAGGGAGGGCAAGCACCTGGGTACGAATACCACGTCGGTGCGGCGGATGCTGGATGGTTGCCAGCCGCGCTGGCCGGCGCCGAGGCTGGTGGCCAGCGTGCTGTCTCAACGGCTGCAGCGTGAGGTCAGCGTGACCGAATGCGGGTTTGCCGACTGCGCCCCGCCCGGGGAGGATCCCTATGA
>JBOHFU010000065.1:0-11635 GCA_050699675.1 Pseudonocardiaceae bacterium | reverse complement strand
TAGAGCGTAACGCACATTCGGCACGAAACGGCTCGCCTTGACCCTGGTGTTTCAGGGGTGGCCACCGCGATGTCCTGCTGCCCGCTGTGGCGCGCCAGGAGGACCTGGCATGCGACCACGCTCGCCTTCGCCCGGCGCCGGCAGCGGGCATAGCTGTGCACCGCGACCCGGCCAGCGACCCACTCTCGACGTTTCGCCGCGGCACTCGCAACGCACACGCCTCATCTCGCCGCACCACCCGCCGACCGCCCACCGCCATTGCGGTGACTGCGCTGCCATGTTGTGTAACAAAGGTGTATCTCGGGGCGATGGATCAGTGGGGGCTGGCTTGAGAGGACACCGTTGAGTCGCCTTGATGCCTCATTGCGAAAGCTGCACAGGATAAACGTTCTCGGCGAGCCGAACTTCGGTGCGAGATGATCTTCTTCACGACGTTCGTCACGCTGATTCGGCGACAGCTTGAGGGGATGGAAAGACGTCTGGGGTCCCCGGCTCGCGTAGAGGGCAACACGCTGCGCCTACCGATCGGGACGGATGTACAGATAGGTGACCACGCAGAGCATCACCCGCCAGACGATGAACCACGAATGATGACCGTGATCGACGTCATTCATCCGCACATGCCGGGCGCAAGTGTCGTTGACGATCACATCGAAGTCACCTGCGCGCCAAGCCCGCGGGTTGCGATCCCGGAGGTCACGACGCCGGCCCTCCATCCGATGATGTCCACCGCCATTGCGCTGATGGAGAACGGGCGGATGTCCGAGGCGGTCTTCGAGGCGTTGCGGTTGGTCGAAGAACGCATCCGGTCTCTGACAGCAAGCGACGACTCCGGGCGCACGCTGATGGAGTCGGTGTTCGGCGCGCGGCCGCCGCAACTCGACATCACCACGACAACAGGGCAAGCGGCTGAGGACGAGCGCGAGGGTTTCCGGCTCTTGTTCATCGGTGCCGTGCTCGGGCTGCGAGACCCGCACAGTACCGGTAGAGCTGTTCCGGCCACAGTGGACGAGACGTCGGAGTACCTGGCGGTGGCGAGCATGCTGATGCGTCGCCTGGACCGTGCGGAGGGCAGGCTAGGTTGAGGCGTGGCCTCGTCGAGGATCACGATCTGGGCGACGACGTCGTGGATCTACCCGCTGGTCCCGGTTATCTTCCTACACCGCTTATGGGATAGCGGTTGTGGGTGGACATCGATCTCTTTCATTCGTTTCATGTAGGTATGGTAATGGCGGCGTGCCTCACCGAGGTGACCGGCGTCAAGCTGTATGTTTACGAGGTCGAGGTGAGCCTGCTCATCGAAGGGGTCCTGCCCGAGCAGCCGCAGTAGATATCGTATCGCTTCATCGATGTCACCGGTCTGCCGCAGCTGCGCCGCCAGCGCCCGTAGCAAGGCGATGTGAGTCGCGCGAACCTCCTCGGCCAGTGGTATGGCCCAGTCATGGTGGGCATCCTCTTCCAGGAAGTCCCCGGTGTAGGCGGCTACCGCCGCCCTCAGTCGCTCGGTGGCATCCGGCTGTCCGCGCCGGTGGGCAGCAAGAGCGGCGGTGGCGGCGGTGCGGAACTCCTCGACATCGACGTTGACATGGGTGCGATCCAGCCACACCATGCCAGCATTGCTCGCCAGCGGCCCCGCACTGGCGTGCGGCTGCAGCACGTTACGCAGCGTCCACAGCAGCACAGACAGTCGGTTACCAGCCCTGGCCGGAGCTACCTCCGGCCACAACAGCTCTATCAGCAGCTCCCGGGAGGTTTCCTTGCCCCGCGCAACGAGGATCTTCAGCAGGTCCCGGGCCTTCTTCGATTGCCAGACGACGCCGGAGATCGGCGTACCATCGCGGATTACCTGGAACGCCCCAAGCGTCCGGACGAACACCCCGGGAGCATGCTTCGCGTCGACGATGGCGCCACCCCACCACTTCTCGTTGTGCTCAACGTACGTTTCATCGCCGCCCACCGCGCTTCCGTAACACCTCCCTGGTCGCCTCCCGTCGAGTTTTTACTGCAGGTTTCTGCGCGATACATTGGGTGACCGGATGGTGACTGTCCGATCAACGGCGTGACCGATCTCGCCGACACGCCAGCGCGACGGCTGAGAGGTCTCCTCGAGTCGATCACGACCAGTGGCGAGGCACGGTGCGAGGCGTGACCGCCGTGCTATGTGTTCCCAGCTATCGCTTCCGGGAGATCGGCGCGCACGTTGTTCGGCTTCTCGGGGCGGTGCACGGCGGCCACCCAGTAGCCAGTGCCGGCGAGATGCTGCCCCGGGTGGCCCGACTCGCGCGTGCACTGCCAGTGGAGGACTAGGGTCAGGCAGGTATCATCGAACCACTCGAACCCGCATTCCCGATAACCGTTTTCCTTATAAAGATCCGATGTCGGGTCAGGATTGCCCGCAATGATGTGGCCCAACGGATCGCTCATATCACACCGCAGCGGCGATCTCGGATAGTCCACGGAGCGAGGTCGACACTGAGGCGCCGAGGCCATAGAAGACGGACCCCACCCGATCGTGTCGCACACACCGCCACTCCCTCTATCGGGGGCAATCACAAGACCGACTGCGCATCACTAGTCACGTGAGGCGAAGAACTTCACGAGCAGCTTGTTGACCTCGTCGGGGCGTTCGAGGTAACCGAAATGCCCGCAACCCTCAATCTCCTCATAGCGAGCCCCCGGGATCGCCTCGGCCACCTCACGCGCCAGATACGGCGGAATCATCAGGTCGTCGGCAAAACCGATCACCAAGCTCGGCACCCTGATCCTGCCGTAAGCGGCCAGCCGGTCAGGGAAGTCCTCCATCTCCAACTGAGCCCGCACGCCGGCGCTGATTCCAGACCCGGAGCACTCGAATAAATCGAGCCATTCCTCCGCCGCTGGGCGATCATTAAGCGTCTGCGGCGACAGATTCTGCAACGCAGTGACCGCCGAGTAGTACATCGACGGCAGCTCGATCCCCGCGTCGTACAGAGCGCGCTCCCCCGCCGACAGCTTGGACTGCACGGGGTCAGGCCGCCCGTGCGTAGCCATCATTACTGCCTGCGACACGAGATCCGGACGTGCCAACGCTAACTCCTGCACAATCCGGGCGCCCAACGAGGTGCCGACTACCCGCGCCGGGCCGTCACCCAGGTGCTCGATCAACGCCGCGGTGTCGCCCACCAGGTCATCGATGGTCATCCCGCTGGCGCACTCGTCCGAGGGCGGAATGCCACGGTTGTCCACGGTGGCCACCCGGTAGCCGGCCGCAACCAGCGCCGGAACCTGATGCAGTTGCCACACCCGGCCAGGGCTCCCCGTCCCCATCACCAGCACCACCAGCTCACCGGTGCCCGTCGCCTGGTAGCTGAGTCGAATCCCATTGAGCTCGACGACCGGCATGATCCTCCTTCGTCACCAACACCCGAAGAGACCAATTTACGGCGCTTTAGCCTATTTGTGATGGGCGGTGCGGGTTCAATCTCCACCGTGCGCTGGTCCAGCTCTCTGACCAGGCATGGACATCCGCATCCGCCCACCACATGCGGGCGTCCCGCGCCGGTGCGCACGGCCCGGTCCTCGAACCCGGCGACAGGGCCTGAGTGGCCGAGACCACCGCTCTGGTCGACCTGACGATCACATTGACTGTGCGCCATCGGCGGATCTTGTCGTCCAGGGCTACCTGCGGTTCTGGATGCTGGCGTTGGTCAATTCCAGGTAGGGGTTGTCGAGTGACGTGCGTGGGGTCAACTCTTGGATCGGTATGTAGTGCGTGGCGGCAGCCGATGCGATTCTCCATGCGTCCATGCCGGTGACCGACAGCCCTCCGTCGGGTTCGGCGAGCACTGTGGCGCCCATGCCGGTCAGCACCCTGGTTAGCCCGCTGCGGCGGGGTGAGCGCACGAACACGTCGCGCTGGAGACGTTCGGTCAGCTCGTACGTGGCGTAGTCCTTGCTCGGTTCGCGTACCTCGATCATGCCGGCAATGCTGCCGTCTGCGGGGCGCGCGCACATCGGAGCAGGGTCCGGGGTTCGGGATCGGACCCAGATCCGACGCGTTGATCCGGAGATTTCGGCTACCGTGGCCGATGTGTCCGAACCCGCTGGGGTCGATTCCGGCGTGTTGCCACCGCGGTTTCGACAACGCAGGTGGCGGCTCGTGATCGACGTGCTGACGGCGGTGATGATCGCCCTACTCACCGTTTCCGCCACCTTCGGCACCGCGCTCGGGCTCTCCGGCGAGACGGCCGTCGTGGTGTGGCTGGTGGCGCTTGCGGTCAGCGTTCCGCTTGTGGTCCGCAGGCGGTGGCCCATCCAGGTGCTCGGCGTCGTTGTCGTCTTGGCGATCGTCGCCGTGTTGCTGGGCATATCGCTGAGGGCAACCGCGCTGGGCGTCGCGGTCGCGCTCTACCCGGTCGCGCTATCCGTGGGGCCGCGGCGCTCGGCCGTCGCTCTGGGCGCGGCGCTGCTGGGTGTCACGCTGGCAGCAGTGCTCACCGCGACCGTGCTGGACCCGCGCTTCCTCGTCGTCGCACCGAACACTGAGCCGTTCAAAACCGATCTGCTTTCCTCGCTGAGTTTCTCGTGGTTCACCATCAGTGCAGGCTGGGCGCTCGGTCGCAGCTCACGGGCGCGCCGCGAGTACACCAGCCAGATCGCCGAACACCGCGCGCACAAGGCCGTTTCCGAGGAACGGTTGCGGATCGCCCGGGAGATGCATGACGTGGTGGCGCACAGCATGAGCGTGATCGTGATGAAGGCTGCCGTGGCCAACCACGTGTACGACACGCGTCCAGAGGAGAGCCGCGAAGCGCTCGGCGTCATCGAGTCCGTCAGCCGCGCCGCGCTCGCCGACATCCAGCGCGTGCTCGGCTCATTGCGGTCGGCGGGGAAGGCCGACCTGGCACCCAGCCCAGGCCTCGACGAACTGCCACAATTGATCGAGAACGCCCGACTCGCCGACGTCCAGGTCGAACTCGAGGGCGGGACCATCCCGGCACTGCCCGCGGCGGTCCAGCTCTCCGCGTACCGAATCGTGCAGGAGGCACTGACCAACATCATCAAACACGCCGCAGCACCAGCCCGGTGCACGATCCGCATCACCGTCGAGCAAGGCGAACTACACCTTGCGGTGATCGACAACGGCACACCGTGCCGCCCTCTAGGCGAGTCCGGGCACGGCCTGATCGGCATGTGCGAGCGAGCCGCCCTACACGACGGAAGTCTGACCGCAGGTTGGCAACCCCACGGCGGGTTCGCCGTACAAGCCCGCCTGCCCTACCAAACCCCAGAGCCCGCATGACTGAGGCCCAGATCCGGATACTGATCGCCGACGACCAAGCCCTGCTGCGGGGCAGCCTGCGAGTACTCATCGACACCGAGCCAGACCTAGTCGTCGTCGGCGAAGCCGCTACCGGCGCCGAGGCTGTCGACCTGGTCCAGGCACAGCACCCCGACGTGGTGCTGATGGACGTGCGTATGCCGGGCATGGACGGTATCGAGGCCACTAGGCGGATCACCGCACACGAACACGCCCCGAGAATCCTGGTTCTCACCACGTTTGATCTGGACGAATACGTGTACTCCGCGCTGCGAGCCGGAGCCAGCGGCTTCCTGCTCAAAGACACACCCCCAGCTCAATTGCTAGACGCCGTGCGAGTGGTTGCCTCAGGCGAGGCATTGCTCGCACCCACCGTCACCCGCCGGCTGATCGCCGAGTTCGTCCGACACCCACAGCCGGCCCGGCGCCCAGCCCACACGCTAGCCGGCATCACCGACCGCGAACGCGAGGTACTCACCCTCATCGCACGCGGACTGTGTAACAGCGAGATCGAACACCATCTGCACCTAAGCCGAGGAACCGTCAAAACACACATCGGCCACCTACTCGCCAAGCTCGACGCCAGAGACCGAGCACAACTCGTCATCGTGGGATACCAGACCGGCCTGGTCACAGCCATCCCGACGTAGCCCGGGTCTGATCTGAGATCGCTACAGCGTCCGCACCCTGGTGGCTGCCTGGTATCGATCAATGGCTTCCGGGTCGGAGCGCGGCGAGCGACTCGAACCCCGATAACTCGATGAGCCGGCGGGTGGGCGAGTCAAGCGGCACTCGGCACGATAAGTTCCAACACAAATCCGCAGCGCCCGTAACCGAGATGCTAACGCGAACAGAATCCTTATTCCGGAACTGTCCGTGGGGCGGACGCGTTGGTGCGCCCCGCTGCCAGCCGGATCGAGCGGCAGACGTCTGCCTGCTACCACGCTTGCAGTCCTCGGCGTTGCTGCTCGGTGAGCGCGCCGTGGCGCGGGTGAGCATTTGCGCGTGCTGTTTGTACGGGTCATCTCCGCCTCATGCGCGTGCGCGCCCGGCTCTTGCTGGACTGGTTCGCGTCGGTTGGGATCACCGATCTGCGGGTGCAAGTTCACGACGACTACGCCGCGTTGTACACCCTACGACACTGTGAACGCCGTGTTACCTGGTCCACCTGTGGGCCACGGTGGACGGGTATGCAGCGGCTACTCATGCTGGGCGGATACCCAGACAGCATCGAGAGCAGCCTGCGGCTGACCGTCGCCGAGCTGGCGCACTTCGCTGAGCACGGCATGCAGCCTGCTGGCGGCGTGGCCTGAATGCCCGGCGAGTACCCCACGTGACCAGCGCTGCCTGGCTCTCCGACGGCCGTTGCGATCGGGTCGGGCTGGGCGGGACTGAGCACGCTGACCAGGTTCGGCGTGGTCCGGCCGTTTGCCGTGCAGTGGGGACTGGGCAAGCTCCGCGATTTTCGGACAGTTGCTAAGCGTGGATTCTACGAGCTGGAAACGGCACTGACGAGGGGCTCGGTGGTCACGGTACAGGCTGAGTGGATCGCGGAGTTGGCTGCCGACTCGTCGGATTCGTCGCCGATCCGCGCGGCCTCTAAGCCACCGCTAAGTCACCGTTAAGATGGTGTGAAGTCGCCGGCCTAATCTCTCTCTAGGTCCTCGGGCTGTGTGTCACTGACGTACGGCGCTGACGTCTAGGAGATGGAGGGATGACCGCTGTGCCGCGTCTTGACTATTGTTCGGGACCTGGTGGCCTTCGGGGATGCCCTGTAACGATCGCCCGCCGATACGACATGACTGTCTAGCCCCTCATGCCGGAGAGCGTAGCGAGTTGTGGAGGCGCACCGGCGCTTCCACTTGCACTCACAGATGAATCAAACGTGGAAGGGATATGATACAGGTGAGAGGAATAAGGGGCGCGAGGAGTAGGCTCATCGTAGCTGTGGCCGCTCCGGCGGCGCTCATCGCTTCCTACTTTTTCGTGGCGCCGGCAGCTCACTCAGCGCCAGCAGCTCAGTCAGCGCCAGCAGCTCAGTCAGCGCCGCCAGCTGGGACTGCCTTCGATGTTCCCTGCACAGATCCGCGCGGCTGCCCCGACCTAGTCATCAACGATCGAAAGCTCAACAACACGGTCCTGAAGACCGAGACGTTCCCCCCTGAGGATTGTTCTGTTCAAGAGGGCCAGGTCGGTGGCACCGGACCTCGCAGGCTCTTGGAATTCCCCTACTCGACCCCGAACCTGGGCCCGGGTGCACTCATCATCGGCGACCCCTTTGACCCCGCGAACAGCAACTTGTTCGAGTGGGGTGAATGCCACGGGCACTTCCACTTCAAAAAGTACGCCGCGTACCGCCTCTGGAAGCCCGCTGATTACGACAAGTTCCAGCTCCTCAAGGCGCGCAACCCGAACGCGCTCTCCGCGGACATCATCGCTCGCAACCGCCTCAACCCGGTCCTCGGTACCAAGAGGGGATTCTGCGTCATTGACTATGCTCGCGCTCCGGCGCGCTATTTCCAGGGAGAACGCGATGAGAGAGAGTTCCTGTCCTGTGGTGGCATCGTCGAAGGGGTAACATATCCTGGGAATCAGGGCCTCGGTGTCGGGTGGGTAGACACATACGTCCGCAGACTCCCGGGGCAGTGGATCGACGTCACGGGCGTGCCGGATGGCGACTACATCCTCGACGTGGAGACGAACCCCGACCACTCCTTCCAAGAGGCGCGTTACGACAACAACTCGGCGTCCAAGCCGGTGAAGATAAGGGCCGGCAATGCACCGTAACGACCAGACCGGTCCCGCAGGGAACGGTCGACCCCGAGCAATGGGTTGACGCTCTGTCCACGCGTAATCCACAGAGGGGCCTGGCGCAAGCCAGGCCCCTCTCGCGCGTAGCACTGCAACTCACCTCTCACCGGGTCGCCACGTGGACGCCCCAAACTCTTTTCACCGTCAGCTGCGAGATCGATCTAGCCCATCAGCCGACAACGGTGTCGGTCGGCCTGACCGAACCGCCCCGGGTTCCATAGAGTTCCAGGTAGGAGTCCTCGGGTGATGCGCTGCGTGGGGTCAACTCTTGGATCGGTATGTAGTGCGCAGCGGCGGCGGACGCGATCCGCCATGCGTCCATGCCGGTGACTGACAGTCCCCCGCTGGGTTCGGCGAGCACCGTGGCGCCCATGCCGGTCAGCACCCTGGTTAGCCCGCTGCGGCGTGGTGAGCGCACGAACACGTCATGCCGGATAGGTTGGGTCAGCTCCCGCGTGGCGTAGTCCTTGGTCAGTTCGCGTGTCTCGATCATGCCGGCAATGCTGCCGCATGCGGGGCACGCGCACATCGGAGCAGGGTCCGGAGTTCGGGATCGGACCCAGGTCCGACGCGTTGATCCGGAGATTTCGGCGACCGTGGCCGATGTATCCGGACCCGCTGGGGTCGATTCCGGCGTGTTGCCGCCGCGGTTTCGACAGCGCACAACTGGTCATCGTGGATACCAGACCGGCCTGGTCGCAGCCAACCCGACGGAGCCCGGGTCTGTTAGCCCGGTTGTGATGCTTCCTCCGGTACCCGCTGACGGTGCCGTCCGCGCTTGCGCTCGACGAGCAGGTAGAGCACCGGTACCAGCACCAGGGTCAGCAGTGTCGAGCTGATCAAGCCGCCGATCACGACGATGGCCAGCGGCTGCGAGATGAACACTCCGCCGCCGGTGAGCCCAAGCGCCATCGGCAGTAGTGCGAACACAGTCGCGACCGCGGTCATCAGGATGGGCCGTAGCCGCTGTACGGCTCCTTCCATGACAGCAGCGAACAGCTCGCGCCCGTCGCGGCGGTACTGATTGACCCGGTCGATGAGGACGATCGCGTTGGTTACCACGATCCCGACGAGCATCAGCATCCCGATCAGTGCGGGGACATCGAGCGGGGTGTCGGTGAGCAGCAGCAGGCCCAGCGCACCGGTGGCCGCGAACGGGATGGCGACGAGCAGCACCATGGGCTGCAGCAGGCTGCGGAACGTCACCACCATGACCATGTAGACCACGGCGATGGCGACCAGCAGGGCCAACCCGAGCTGCGCGAACGCATCGTTCAGATTGGCGCTGACACCACCGATCTCGGCGGTGGCACCGGCCGGCAGGTCCAGCTCGTCGAGCTTGACCTGGAGCGCGGCGGTGACTGCGCCGAGGTCGTCGGCGGCCGGCCGCGCGGTGATCTGAGCGCTGCGGGTCCCGTCGGTGTGGCTGATGCTCGGGGCGGTGGTCGCCTGCTCCACCGTCGCGACGTCGGACAGCTTCACGGTGCCGTTCGCGGTCGGCAGCGGCAGGTCTCGCAGGTCCGCGAGATCGCCGGGGGCGGCCCCGGTGCGCACCAGCACGCTTTGCTCCACCCCCTCGATGGTCAGGGTGCCGACGGTGGTGCCGCTCAGCGCCGTCGACACCTCCTGCCCGATCTGTGCCTCGGTGAGCCCGTCTCCTGCGGCCTTCCGCCGGTCAACCGCGACCTGGACGATGGGCTGCGCGGCAGCGAGGTTGTTGCGCACATCGGTGGCGCCCGGGATCGAGGCAATGGCCTGCTGCACCTGATCGGCGGCCTGCGCGAGGACCTCCCGATCCTCGGCCCGCACCACGACAAGCAGCTGGTCGTTGCCGCCCTGGCCGCCTTGCACGGTCAGCGTGCCGACCTCCTCGGGTCCGCCTAGTGCGACAAGGCGGGCGCGCAGGTCGTTGGACACCGCGGAAGCGTTCGCACCGGCGGCGAGCGTGACCGAGAACTGGTTGGCGCTGCCTGCGAGACCGGGTGGGCCGACGCCAGATGCGTCGGCCGGTGACCCGACGGTCACCTGGTAGCCCGTTATCCCCGGGGTCTCGGCCAGCACACCCTCGACCCGCTTCGCCGCGGCGTCAACCTGCGGCTGCCCGGTGCCGGGGGCCAGCTCCTGGCTCAGTGACAGCGTGTCACCGCCCGCGTCGCCGAGAAAGTTCGTGCGCAGCTGGGGTGCCAGCGTCACGGTGCCGAGCAGGATCCCCACCGCGACCACCAGTGACACCACCGGCCGGCGCAGTGCCACCTGAAGCACCGGCAAATAGCTGCGCTGCAGCGGGGTGCGCGCGGGTAGCAGCCTGGCAGTGTCGCCGCCGTCGGCATCGTCGCCGCTGGCATCGTCGGGGCGCGGCCTGGGATTTACTGGGCTGCGCAGCACCACCGAGGCCAGCACCGGTACCACGGTCAGCGACACCAGCAGCGACGCGAGCAAGGCCGCGGTCACAGTGACCGCGAAAGGCCGGAAAAGCTCGCCGATCTGCGCACCGACCAGTCCGATCGGCGCGAACACGGCCACCGTTGTCACCGTCGAGGCGGTGATGGCGCCGGCCACCTCACCGACGGCGGTAACAATCGCGGCACCCCGCGGGCCGCCGTAGCTGATATGGCGCTTGATGTTCTCAATGACGACGATCGAGTCGTCGACGACCCGGCCGATCGCCACCGTCAGCGCGCCGAGGGTGAGGATGTTGAGCGTGTAGCCGCCCAGATGGAGCACAACCATCGCGATGAGCACGGACAGCGGGATCGACACCGCCGTCACCAATGTCGCCCGGACCGACAGCAGAAAACCGAGGATCACCAACACGGCGAAGGTCAGGCCGAGAAGACCCTCAGTGGTGAGGCCGTGGACCGACTGCTCAATGAACGGCGCCTGGTCGAGCACCACCGTGATCTCCGCGTTCTGCGCGCTGCCGCCGAGCAGCTCGGCGATCCGGGGCAGTGCCTGGTGGATCTCGTCAGACACCGCGACTGTGTTGGCCTCCTCCTTCTTGGTCACGTCGATGCCGATACTGGGCGCACCGTTGATGCGGGTGTAGCCGGTAAGGGTGGCGGGCTCAGCGGTGATCCTCGCGATGTCACCGAGCCGCACCGGTGCCGTGCCGGGGGCGCCGGTGGCCAGTGCGGTCCGGCTGGCGCTGAGCCGCATCGGCGTCGTGATAGGAGGGCTGGTGGTGACCGGAGCCGTGGTAGGGGGCGGGGTCGTGATGTGAGGCGGAGTCGTGATGTGAGGCGGCACCGGAATGGGCTTCGGAGTTTTGGTCAGCTTCGGAGTCTTAGTGGGCTTCGGAGTCGTGGTAGGGGTCGGAGTCGTGGTAGGAGACGGAGTCTCGGTCGGAGTCGTGCTAGGAGACGGAGTCTCGGTCGGAGTCGTGCTAGGGGGCGGAGTCTCGGTCGGAATCGTGGTAGGGGGCTGGACCGTGCCGGGGGTACCGGCCGCAGGCGGCACCTCAGCAGCAGGCGGCACCTCAGCAGCAGGCGGCACCTCAGCAGCAGGCGGCACCTCAGCAGCAGGCGG
>JBOHFU010000064.1:0-11867 GCA_050699675.1 Pseudonocardiaceae bacterium | reverse complement strand
ATGGGTGCCGGGCGGCATCGCATCGGTAAGCAGCGCCAGCTCCGGCCCCACCAACACCGGGATCAGCGACTCCATACCCTCCGCCGGAACCCCGGAGGCGACCTTCTCCAGCAGCTCGCCGACCGGTCCGGCCGGCGCATGCGCGGCGAGCTGCGCCGCGGCGGCCCGCACCTCGTCGGTGAGCAGCAACTCCCGGCACGGTGGTGCATGCATCTCCTCAGCAGCCGCAAGGGTGCGCTGGTCGGCCACGGCGAACGAGCGGATCTCGCAGACCTCATCGCCCCAGAACTCCACCCGCAGCGGATGGTCGGCGGTGGGCGGGAAGACGTCGATGATGCCGCCGCGGACCGCGAACTCGCCGCGCCGGTCGACCATGTCGACCCGCAGGTAGGCGAGATCGGCCAGCCGGGCCAGCACGCCGTCGAAGTCGTGCTCCTCGCCGACCCTCAGCCGCACCGGGGCGATCTCGCCGAGGCCGCCGAGCATCGGCTGGATCAGCGATCGCACGGTGGCCACCACAACCTGCAGGGGCGCTGCCGACTCTTCGGGGTGGGCCAGCCGGCGCAGGACGGCCAGCCGGCGCCCCACGGTGTCGGCTCGGGGGGACAGCCGCTCATGCGGCAGCGTCTCCCAGGAGGGCAACTCGGCGACCACCTCGGCGCCCAGCACGTCGGCCACCTCGGCGGTCAGCTCGCCGGCCTCCCGGTCGGTGGCGGTGACGGCCAGCACCGGATGACCGGCGCGGGCCAGCGCGGCGACGGCCAGCGGGCGGGTCGCCGGCGGCCCCAGCAGGGCCATCTCGGGGGCACCGGCCCGCCCGACCAGCTCGCGCAGGGAGGGTTCCGGCAGCACGGCCTCGAGCAGGCCGGACAGGTGAGCGGATGTGGTCGGTAGCGCAGTCGCTACGGGCACCGTGGTGAGCCTTTCGGGCCGGACGTGGTCGACACAGAACAGACCCCTGCCCGGGACGCAACCGGCGCACCGGGGTCGCGGGATCCACCATACCGGCCGGCTCCCCCTCAGACTGCCGAGGGGACGTCCTACGTGCTCCGACGCTGCCGCATTAGGTGCCGTGTTCGGCGATCTCGGTAATCAGATTGCAACGTTCGGTTGTATGCTGGAAGAGGTCGGTCGCCCATCCAACTGCATTATGGCATTCCTTCTGGTCGGTGCCCCGGCCCGGAAGCCCTAACGAATAAAATGCAATGGTGAGGTGGGATCGTGGCGATCGGTGGAAATCGGACGAGTTCGGACCGTCTGGTCGGTCCGACATGACGAGCATCGTGCTCGGCGACGACCACGCGGTCTTCGTGGAATCGCTGGTCTCCGTACTGGTCGGAGCCGGATTCCGAGTACCGGCGGTAGCCCGGACCCTAGCCGGGACCATCGAGGCGGTCCGTCATCACCGGCCCGATGTCTGTCTCCTGAGTCGTCACTTCTCCGATGGCGATGGAGTAGCCGCGATCGGTCGTGTTATCGCGGTAAGCCCGGCGACCCGGATACTCGTACTCACGGCAGAGGGTGATACCGAGGCGATGCGCCACGCCGTCCGATTGGGAGCCGCCGGCTACGTGGACAAGACCTGGGGGGTCCGCAAGCTGGTCCAGGCGCTCCAGCGGGTCGTCGACGGTGCGGTCGTGCTGGACGCACCCAGGGCTCCTAGTCCGCGATCCGACATCTCCGAAGCGCGCCGGCTCGCTGCTCACCTGACCGCCCGCGAGAGAGAATGCCTCGCGCTGCTCGTCGAGGGCCTCGATACCCGTGCGATGACCCTTCGGCTCGGGGTCTCGACCACCACAGTGCGGAGTCACGTGCAGGCCCTGCTGACCAAGCTCGGAGTGCACTCGCGACTGGAGGCTGCCACCTTCGCCGTGCGCTACGACCTCGTCGATCATGATCAGCATAGCCCGGACGGCCGCACGAAAACGGGATAGTCGTGAACGAGGCGAAGCGGCAAGGCACGGTTCGCGGTGTGAGTCCCGTCCGGGTGCTGCTGGTCGACGACCACCAGATGCTGACCGAGGCGCTCGCGGCCAGGCTGTCCACAATGCCCGACATCGTCGTTGTCGGGCATTGTGCGACACGGGATCCCCACCCAGAAGCGCTGGCCACCGTGGCGCGACCCGACGTGATCACCATCGAGGTCACCCTGGCCCGCGACGCGGCCCCGCTGCTCACGCTGTTCCGCACGGCGTGGCCGCCCGCACACTTCGTGGTCCTCACCGCGAGCCGCGACCCGGAGCAGGTCGTCGAAGCCGCGCGGGCGGGCGCCGTCGGGTGGGTTTCGAAGGAGTCCTCGATCGACACCCTCACGTATGCCCTGCGGTGCGCTAGCCGGGGACATGCGTGCTTCCCCCCGGAGCAGCTGGGCCGGATCCTGCAGGAGTTGCGGGCCGATGTCGGGCGGGCACAGCGCCGCGACGGACCGCTGGACGTATTGACCTGCCGCGAGCGCGCCGTGCTGATGTGTCTGGTGGAGGGCCGCTGTAAGGCGGAGATCGCCGACGAGCTCGGGTTGTCGGTGAACACCGTACGGACCCACACCAACAAGATCTTCGCCAAACTGGGCGTGCATAGCCGGCTCGAGGCTGTCACTGTCGCCCGAAGTGCGCTGCGCGGCGCCCAGCCTCCCGCAACGGGCGTAGCCGTTGCCGTCTCGGCGCAGGAGTCCTCAGTGCAGGTAGCGCCGTAGCGTCGGTTCCCACCATGAGCGAAGCGATCGACGACGTACGCGTGGACGGCCGGGGGTCTGGCCCCCTGCCAGCGGTGTTGATGTACCACTCGGTTGCGCCGTACGACCATGATCCCTACCTCGTGACGGTGCGCCCCGCCCGGTTCGAGCAGCAACTGCGCTGGCTGGACCGCCGCGGCCTGCGGGGCACCTCGATGCGCGAGTTGCTGGCCGCCCGGCGCGAAACCACTGATCGGGGTCTCGTCGGACTCACCTTCGACGACGGCTACACCGACTTCTCCGAGCACGTGCTACCCGCCCTGCGCCGGTTCGGCTTCACCGCAACCGTGTTCGTGATCGCCGATCTGCTCGGCGGCTGCAACTCCTGGGACGAGGCGGGTCCCCGCAAGGCCCTCATGACGGCCGAACAGATCCGCCACGCGGCGGCCAGCGGTGTGGAGATCGGCTCGCACGGCTTGCGGCATGTGTCGCTGACCTCGATCGACGGCGGTGATGGCAGTGACGTTCTCGATGTGCTGACCGCCGAGGTCTCGGGAAGCCGGGCCATCCTGCAGGAGGTATCCGGTCAGGAGGTCTTGGGCTTCTGCTACCCCTACGGGCACGTGGACGCGGCGGTCGTGAGCGCGGTGCGGGCCGCCGGTTACTGCTACGGCTGCGCGATCTGGCCGTCGAATCTCACCGGCCTGCACGCACTGCCGCGCACCTACATCGGGGACCGCGACGGGTCACTGCGACTGTTCGCCAAGTGGTACCGGCACCAACTGCGGTACCGGCAGTACCAGCCGCGGTGAACCCGGATCTG
This sequence comes from Pseudonocardiaceae bacterium, assembly GCA_050699675.1. Classification (GTDB taxonomy): domain Bacteria; phylum Actinomycetota; class Actinomycetes; order Mycobacteriales; family Pseudonocardiaceae. The sequence goes on along the minus strand of JBOHFU010000064.1, from coordinate 8,373 downwards.
ACCGTGCTGCACGCGGTCCAGCCCACCGACGCCGGGGTGGCGGGGTATGTCGCAGCGGTGGCCACCGACCAGCTCGCCCGAGGCTGGCGGGTCATGGTCGCCTGCCCCTGCGGCGGGCATCTTGCCGCCGACTTGGCTACGCGTGGGATACCGCGACTGCGCTGGCCGGCGACCCGTTCGCCCGGCGCCGACACGGTGCCCGAGACGCAGCGGCTGCGCCGGCTGATCAGGGCGGTCCGGCCCGACGTGGTGCACCTGCACTCGGCGAAGGCGGGGTTGGCTGGGCGGCTGGCCCTGCGCGGCCGGCGCCCCACGCTGTTCCAGCCGCACGGCTGGTCGTGGCTCGCGGTTCGCGGCGCTGCCGCGCGCGCGGCGCTCGCCTGGGAACGCTTCGCATCGCGCTGGACCGATGTGGTCGTGTGCGTTGGCGACGGCGAGGCCGCCCACGCGCGCCACCGGCAGGTGCACGCCCGCCACGTCGTGGTCCGCAACGGCGTCGATCTGGCGAAGTTCACCCCGGCCGACGAGCGGGCTCGGGCCGACGCCCGGGATCGGCTGGGGGTGGACCGGGAGGTGTCGCTGGCGGTGTGCATCGGCCGGGTCACCCGCCAGAAGGGTCAGGACGTGCTGCTGGCCGCGTGGCCTGCGGTGCGGCGGCGGTGCCCGGGGGCCGAGCTGTGCATCGTCGGCGACGGCAGCCTGCTTCCTACGCTACGTGGCTGGGCCCCTCTCGGCGTGCGGTTCGTGGCACCGGTCAGCGATCCCCGGCCCTGGTACGCGGCGGCCGACGTGGTGGTCCTGCCATCCCGCTGGGAAGGCCTGTCGCTGACCCTGCTCGAGGCGCTGGCCAGCGGTTGCCCGGTGGTGGTTTCCGACATCCCCGGCCTCACCGACGCCATGACCGCCGGCGTGGGCGCCCTGGTGACGGTCGGCGACACCGCCTCGCTGGCCGGGGCCATCGCACGGCGGCTGGGCGACTCTGCCCTGCGCGCTGCCGAGGGGGCTGCCGCCCGGCTGGCTTCGGGGTCATTCGACGTGCAGCGCACCCACGATCAACTCGCCGCCGTCACAGCCCAGGTCGCGCAGCGTCAATGAGCGGAACCAGCGAGCTTGACGCTGGCCATCGCCATGGCAAAGTGGATCAATTGGAGAGCTCATACGCAGATTTGCTTGCACCGCAATCTGTTCCCGCCACCCCCGGCGAAGCCGTACTGTAGACAGCCCGAAGATTCTGGACTTTCCAGATACCGTTGACAGCGGCCGCGGAAATTACTGTCAGCTCAAACGTGATCGACGTGCCAGGAACTGGGGTCGGCGGGCTCTGATCTGAAGGTCTACAGTAGACTGCACTTCATCAAGACCTGAGGCCCGCCATGTGGTGCCATTGCGGGTGAGCGTGTGCGACCGGGCCCAGACACCGTCGAGACGCTCAATTGTGCATTGACTACCGCTGCAGGTAATCCTGATCGGCATCGGGTTCGTGCTGCAGCCCTCGGATAATCCTTCACACGTGGTCACCCGTCTGGAGCGTGTACTCCCCAGCGATGGCGGCGTCCTGCAGATCGCCTCGGTCCCGCTCCCCTCTAGGGACCAAGGAGCCCTAGTGCCGGCAGGGCGATAAATGACCACATTGGTGATCGGGTTCACGACGATGAACTCGTTGATCACGATCGTGACTGGCTGGATGATCGTGATCTGGGTGGGCGAGAACCGGACGCCCAGGAGGCGCCGGTTGGCGGTGAAGCCGACCTCCCGCAGTGCGGGCAGGTTGGTTAGTCGTTTCCCGATCTGAAAGTCCCATGGCCTGGGGATCGCAGCTGGAGTTGTTGAGCGTACCGCCGTACAGGCCGGAGGTACTTCCGGGAAACGTCCGGCCAACGTTGAGCGGTGGTTCCACGTTCGGCTGATCGTTTCCCACAGGTGGCGTGAAGGGATTCTCTCCAGGGACCTGGACGGGTTCGGCCAGAATCTCAGTGGAGAACGCTCCGGAGGCGTAGAGCGCGAAGGTACCGATTCCCGCACCAGCGATGAGAAGGGCCATGACCATCAGAATGACAAGCCAGGGCTTCCTGCCGGCGACTTTGGCCTGCTGACCGTGATCAGCATCTGTCGTTGTGATGCTGACCTGATTATCGGTCGGCGAGCCGGTTCGACGAGACCAGATGGGCAACGCAAGTATCAATGAGACGGTTGCGAGGGGTAGGGACACCAACTGAGCGACACTCGCGGCATCGCTCAGACCTCGTAGGAGCAGGACGACAACGGGGAGGACCAGCGCGACCACAAGAGCGGTCCAGGCGCATACCTTCAGAACCACCGCCGTCGGTCCTGCCTCCAGCCAAGCACGCGGCATATCCTGCCTGAGCCACTCCCGGCGACGAAACTGACCACGCTAGCCGACTGGTGGGATGTAGGGCGTTGGCCACCATTGCGCTGAAGAATGCGAGCCTGACGGTGTTCCGCGGGACCGTTTGTGTCGGTGACCTCCGCTAGTGTTCGAACATACGTTCTACACAGGTGGAGGTGTCGGGATGGACGTCGCGGAGTTGAGCACGCCTGCGCTGGAAGCTGAGCTGGTCGGGTTGGCCGGGCACCTGGCGGCCGCGCAGTGCCGGTTCCTGCTCCTGCTGGCCGAGTTCGACGCCAGGCAGGCCTGGGCGGGCCCCGGGTTGCGCTCGTGTGCCCACTGGTTGTCCAGGCGGGTCGGGATGGATCTGCGCACAGCGCGGGAGCATCTGCGGGTGGCGCGGGCACTGCCGGCGTTACCACAGGTGACAACTGCCTTCGGGACGGGTCGGATCTCGTATGCGAAGGCCCGGGCGATCACCCGGATCGCCACGCCGCAGACCGAGGGAGACCTGCTCGAGGTGGCCTTGGCCGGCACGGCGAGCCATCTCGAGCGGGTGGTCCAGCTGGCCCGAACCGCCGGAGCCGATACCGCAGCGGCGGTGACGGCGCAGCGTTCGGTCAGCTGGGGCTGGGCCGAGGACGGTTCCCTGCTGCTGCGGGCCCGGCTGCCAGGTGAGCAGGGCGCACTATTGCTCGCAGCGCTGGAGGCATTCCTCGAACCCGCACCGGACACCGCGGAACACACCGCCCCTGCGCAGGATTCCACGCAGTGCGTCGAGCCGCAGGCCGGTTCCGCGGAACAGCCCGGCCTGGAGCTCGAGTGGGAGGCGGCACAGGCCGAGCAGGTAGCCGCCGCCAGCGAGCAGGCGCCGGGCGCGGCGGTCGACCGGGTCGCGGCCCGGCGGGCCGATGCGTTGGTGGCGCTCGCCGAGGTGGCTCAGGAGAGGGGCCTCACAGGGGGCTCGCGGTCGGTAAGCGAACGATTCGACGTAGTGGTGCACGTGCACGCCGATACGAATACCGCAGAGATCGACGGCGGCCCGGCGCTGCCAATGCGCACCGCGCAACGGCTGGCCTGCCAGGCCCGCGTGTCGGCGCTGATCACAGATCGGCGAGGCAACCCCCTATACCTGGGGCGGCGGCGCCGGCTGGTATCGCGCCGCCTGCTACGCGCCCTGCGGGCACGTGATCACGGACGATGCCGGTTCCCGGGCTGCACGAACCGGAGGGTGGACGCGCACCACATCGTGCCGTGGTTGACCGGTGGTCGTACCGACATCACCAACTTGGTGCTGGTCTGCCGCTTCCACCACGGGCTCATCCATGACCACGGCTACCAGATCCGATGGGTCGACGGGGACCTGGAGTTCCGCCGACCCGACGGCCAACCGATCCCGGAGGTCGCTGTGCCCACCACTGGGGTTCTCGAACACCTCATGGAAACCCACGCTGCACAACAGCTGGAGATCGCCGAGGACAGCCTTACCCCCACCTGGAGTGGCGAAGCCCTCGACCCCGATCCGATCTTGCTGCGCCTGCTCACCGAGCCAGCCCCCAGCCAGGCCGCCTAGCCGGATCGACCGACCTTCCCCGCACCGCGCCGACCAGCACGGACCGCCGCCGGTCCACCGCATGGCGTAGGCGGCCTACCGCCGATGACGGAGGACCCGGCGCCCGCCTGATGCGACTGTCGGTACAGAGCCGACTGCGGGGGGTGGACGTGGCTGAGCACCGGCTGGCGCTCGCGATCAACGGGCGGGAGCGACTTCTGGAGAGCCGGCTGGTGCCGTTCTCGATGCCAGACGGGCAGCCGACCGCCGGGAACGGGCACCCCCAGTTGGGATCAGTCGCGATCGTAGGCCTCGGGTACGTCGGGCTGCCGACGGCGCTGGCGCTGCTGGGCCGCGCGTCGCGGATCACTGGATTCGACATCAGCGACGATCGTCTGCGCGCCATCGAGTCCGGCGACGTCGACCTCTCCGACCTCGACCGGGTGCGGCTGGCAGCGGCCAATCGCGATGAGAGCTTCCAACTCACCAGCCATAGCGCCGGGTTGGCCGATTCCAACGCCGTGATCGTCTGCGTTCCCACCCCGGTGGACTCCCACCACATCCCGGATCTCACCGCCCTGCAGCGGGCCTGCCAGACCGTCGTCGAGCACGCCCATCCGGGACAGACGATCATCCTCACCTCGACCAGCTTCGCCGGCACCACCCGGCAACTACTCGTCGAGCCCCTCCAGCAGCGCGGCCTGACCGTGGGCAAGGACGTCTACGTCGCCTTCAGCCCGGAGCGCATCGACCCCGGCAACCCTGACCACGTCCAACGGGAGACGCCCCGGGTGGTGGGCGGGGCCACTGCCGAGTGCGGCTACCGGGCCGCGCGGGTGATCGGGCAGCTGACCGACTCGGTGTATCTGGTGACCTCTCCGGAGGCCGCCGAACTGACCAAGCTTTACGAGAACATCTTCCGGGCGGTCACCCTCGCGCTGGCCAACGAATTCGCCGACGTGTGCGGCACGCTGGGGCTGGATCCGATCGAGGTGACCCTGGCGGCGGCGACCAAGCCCTACGGCTTCCTCGGGACGTTTCCCGGACCCGGGGTGGGCGGGCACTGCATCCCGTGCGATCCGCACTACCTGCTGTGGCAGCTGCGCGGGCGCAACCGGCCGACGCCCCTGATCGAGCAGGCCATGCGGTCGATCCACGCGCGGCCGGCCCAGGTCGTCGAGCGCGCCGCCGAGGTGCTCGCCGCCGACGGTCGCTCGCTGGCCGGCGCCAGGGTGATCGTAGTCGGCGTCAGCTACAAGGCCGGGGTCTGCGACGTCCGGGAATCGCCGGCGCTGCCGATCATCGACGGGCTCGCCCAGCGCGGCGCGGACGTCCAGTACTCCGACCCGCTGGTACCGGCCATCCGGACCCCGCTAGGCCAGCTGATGCGCAGCGTCGCAGCGCCTAGCGGAGCCGACTGGGACCTGACGATTGTCCACGTGCTGCACCCCAGGACCGACGACAACCGTGCCGGCAACGACTGGATCGGGGGCTGCCCGCGGGTTCTCGACGCGACGTACCAGTTCCACGGCGCTCCACACGGCAGCGTGGTGTGAGGCTTGCGATGATCGATACCTCGACACCGGCAGTTATTTTCAAGCTCGACCGCAACGTCATGCACCACGGCGGCCTGGGTGCGATCCGCAGCCTGGGGCGCCTGGGCGTGCCGGTCTACGGCGTGCACGAGGACCCGTTGGCGCCGGCAGCCAACTCGCGGTACCTGCACGGCCGGTGGATCTGGCAACCACCCGCTGACGATGTCGAACGGGTGCGGGCTGGGCTGGTGACGCTCGCGCAGCGGATCGGCCGCCGCGCGGTGCTCATCCCCACCGATGACGCCGGTGCGATCTTCCTCGCCGAGCACGGCGCGGACCTGAGGCGCGACTTCCTGTTCCCCGACCCGCCCTGCGATCTCCCCCGCCGGCTGGCCGGTAAGTACACCCTCTACCAGCTGTGCCGCGAGCTTGGCGTGCCCTGCGCGGCCACCACCCTGCCGGGATCGGCCGCCGACGCGCAGGACTTCGCCGACCAGGTCGGGTTCCCGCTGGTCGCCAAGCTCGCCACGCCGTGGCTGACCGGCGGTACGCCAGGACTGCGGAGCACGTCGGTGGTCCGCACTCGGCAAGAGCTCGGGCACGCCTACCGAGCCTGCGCCGGGCAGCACGGCGCGGCCCTGATGCTGCAGGAGTACATCCCGCGCCGGGCCGGCCAGGACTACTTCTTCCACGGATACTGCGACCCAAGCTCGCGCTGCCGGCCCGCTTTCGTCGGGATCAAGGAACGCTCCTACCCGGCGCACGCCGGGCTGACCAGCCTCGGGCGCTGGGTGGACAACCCAGACCTGCACCGCCAGGCCACCGAGCTGGTGAACCGCCTGGGGTTTCGGGGCATCGTCGACCTCGACTACCGGGCCGATCCCCGGGACGGCCAATACAAGCTGCTGGACTTCAATCCCAGGCTGGGCGCGCAGTTCCGCCTCTTCCACGACACCGCCGGGGTCGACGTGGTGGTAGCGGCCCACCTGGACCTGACCGGCCGGGTGATCCCGCCGGGTTCGCCACAGATCGGCCGCCGCTTCCTGGTCGAGAACTACGACCCGATCGCAGCGCTGCGCTACCGCAGTGACGGCCTCGACCTGAAGTCCTGGGTGGCGTCGGTGCGCCGGGCCGACGAGTTGGCCTGGTTCGCCCGTGATGATCTCGCGCCGTTCGGGCTGATGTGCCTGCGCATGGGGTGGCGGGCCATGACCCGACCGCTGCACCTGCGCGGCTCCGGCCCTGGCAGGCCACCCCGCTACCGGGCAGGCCGTAGCGCACCCCAGAGCCCACCCCAGCCGATCACCACGCAACGACCCGCACGGAAGGCACTGACATGAACGACCCGATCGACGTTGCCATCGTGGGCGCCGGTCCGTACGGCCTGTCACTCGGTGCCCACCTGCGCGCCGCCGGCGTGCCGTTCCGCCAGTTCGGGCTGCCGATGCAGCTGTGGCGTGAGGCGATGCCCCGCGGCATGTTCCTCAAGTCGCAGGGATTCGCGTCCAACCTCTCCGACCCGGGCGCGACACACACCTTGCGTGCTTTCTGCGAGTCCACCGGCCGGGACTACGCCGATTACGGGCTTCCGGTACCGCTGGAGACCTTCGTGGCCTACGGGGACTGGTTCCAGCACGCCGAGGTTCCGCACCTGGAAGAGCTGATGGTCAGCGACGTGACCCGGGCCGGCGGACATTTTGAACTCACCCTGTCCGACGGGAGCAACGCGCTGGCGCGCAAGGTCGTCGTGGCCACCGGGGTGCAGCACTTCGCTCACCTGCCCAGCACCCTGGCCGAGCTGCCGGCCCAGGTGTGCACGCACACTTGCGCACACGAGGACCTCGGCGTCTTCGCCGACCGCGAGGTCGCCGTCATCGGCGCCGGCCAGTCCGCGCTGGAATCGGCCGCCCTGCTGCACGAGTCCGGGGCGCGCGTCACGGTGCTCGCCCGGGCACCGGGTCTGGTGTGGAACGGGGATCCGCTGGCCGCCCAACGGTCGGTCCGGCGGCGGCTGCGGGAACCCGAGGCGCCGCTGGGTTCGGGCTGGACCACCTGGTTCTACTCGACACAGCCGAACCTGTTCCGCCGGCTGCCGGCCGCGCGGCGGGTACGGGCCGCTCGGACCGCACTCGGACCGGCTGGTGCCTGCTGGCTGCGCCGGCGGGTGGAAGGGAAGGTACGCACGCTGGTCGAACACTCGGTGCGGTGGGCTGATCCTGAGCCCTGGGGCGTGCGGCTGGGCCTGCGGGTCAACGGCGGGGGCCTCAAGGAGATCACCGCCGATCACGTGCTGGCCGCCACCGGCTACCGCACCGATCTGGACCGGTTGTCCTTCCTGGACGGGCCGCTGCGGGCGACGGTGCGGACCCTGGCGGGGAGCCCCGACGTCGGCCCGGACTTCCAGTCGTCGGTGCCAGGCATGTACTTCGTCGGGCCAGCCGTGGCCCCGACCTTCGGACCGGTCATGCGGTTCGTCTACGGCGCGGCCTACGCGGTGCGCGTGGTGACCCGCTCACTAGCCGCCACCTGCGGGCCACGCATCACTGCGGGAGCCCGCCGGTGACCACGCTCATCGCGCCAGCACCTTCGGCCCCGGTGGACAGCCCCGCCGCGAACCCCGTAGCGGATGCCACCGGGCGGCTGCATCCGCTACAGGTCCGGCACGCACCGGTGGCCGTGCTGCCGATGATCCTGCTGCCGGCGGCCGACGTCGTCGGCCTGGCCACCGCCGGCCTGCTCGCCGGCACACCCGGGTGGTGGGCGACGACCTATGCCTGCGCCGTGCTGGTGCTGCTGACGGCCGACGGGCAGCACCGGCTCCGGATCTGCCGGCGGATCTCCGACCAGGTGCCGCGGACCGTGGCGGTGACCGCGATGCCGCTGCTCGCCGTGCTGCCCTGGGTGGGATCCGCGGCCGGGCTCCGGCTGGCGTTGCTGTC
>JBOHFU010000063.1:0-11894 GCA_050699675.1 Pseudonocardiaceae bacterium | reverse complement strand
CGCCGGACGGTGTGCGCGGAGTACCGGTAGGCGCAAGAGCAGCGGCGCGGGCCATCCCCAGAGGCCGCGGCCACGAGGTAGCTGGAGGTCCGTGAGCGTGGCGATGGCCGGCAGCCGTTGCGGAAACCGGGCGAGTTGGGGCACGGAGATACCGAACGGCATCGGCGGCGCGGTGTAGGTGGGGGAAAGCCTCCACCCGCGCAGCGTGCGTCTGCTGAACCAGGGCGGGATCGTATCGAAGATCATCCGACCGCCCGGGAAGCGCCGTGCGCAGTCGGTGATCAGGGCGAACACCTCGGCGGGCTGGAAGTACATCAGCAGGCCCTGCGCGCTGATGAGCAGATCGGCGTCCGGCTCGACAGCCTCCATCCAGGACCGGTCCAGCACGGAGCAGGCGACATTGCGTACCTGGGGCTCGATGGGCAGCAACTGCTCGCGCAGGGCGATGATCTCGGGAAGGTCCACCGACACCCAGCGGACCCCGGGGTCGGCGATGCGCCAGAAGCCGGTCTCCAGACCCTCGCCCAGGGAGACGACAGTGCCGCCGGGGTGCCCGGCGAGGAACTCACACATCACCTGGTCGAAGCACAGCGCACGCAACGGGTGACTCTGGGACGGTCTGCCGAAGGCGCGCTGGTAGGGGTGGTCGATGCTGCGGCGTAGGTGCACGGCCCACGGGTCGTGGATCAGTGCGTCCGGGCGGGCCGCCTCGGTGGCGCGATTGTGCAGGGTCCACAGCGTCGTCTCTGGGACTCCACTCAGTCGCTTGCCGTCCGCCTGCTCATCCATGGATTCTCCGGTTCACGTCGACTTCCCCAGGTTTCCGCTGGCATGGCTTGGGCTGCGCCGGAGATGGCCGCACTGCGCTAGCGTCCTGTGAGTGGAGTTCGACGTCACCATCGAGATCCCCAAGGGTCAGCGCAACAAGTACGAGATGGACCACAAGATCGGGCGCATCAGGCTTGATCGCATGCTGTTCACCGCCACCCAGTACCCGGCTGACTACGGCTTCGTCGAGGACAGTCTCGGCGCGGACGGCGACCCGCTGGACGCGCTGGTGCTGGTACACGAACCCACCTTCCCCGGCTGCTTGATCCGCTGCAGGGCGATCGGCATGTTCCGCATGCGCGACGAGCAGGGCGGCGACGACAAGGTGCTCTGCGTGCCCGCCGATGATCCCCGGGTGGACCACCTGCGCGATATTCACGACCTCGACGAGTACTACCGGCTGGAGATCCAGCACTTCTTCGAGGTGTACAAGGCACTCGAGCCCGGCAAGAGCGTCGAGGGTGCCCACTGGGTGGACCGAGACGATGCGGAGCAGGAGATCCGGACCTCCTGGAACCGGGCCCGCGATTCGGGTGCCGCCCAGCGACCCGAGACCGATCCTGGAGAGTCCTAGCCGTCACCTGACGGCTGGCTCCGCGGCCGCAGCGGCGCGGCGGTAGAGGTCCCCACCGGACGGTCGTCGGCGCCCGGTGTGAGGTCGCGGCCGTCGATGACCTCATCGCACCAGTGCCGGGCCACGGCGAGGTCGTGGGTGATGAGCAGGACCCCGAGGCCGGAGCGCTCCTGCTCCTCCGCGACCGCCGCGAGGAGCGCGGCCTAGGTGGACACGTCGAGCATCGAGGTGGGTTCGTCGCAAAGCAGGTAGCGGGGCGCCAAGGTCAGTCGTGGGTCGGCGGCCTGGCGCGGTGACTGCCAGATCAGCTGGACCTGCCGGCGCATCTGCTTGGGCACGGCGAGCCCGTGGCCGGTGACCGGGTCGCCGTCGAGGACGACCCGTCCGGCGTTCGGGGCCAGCAGCAACGCGAGCACGGCGGTCAGGGTCGACTTGCCGCACCCGCTCGGGCCGGCAAGCCCGAGGCGGGTACCGGCTGCCAGGGACAGGGTGGCGCCGTCGAGGACGGTGATCCGCCTGTCGGGACCGTCGAAGGCTTTGGTGACCCCTTCAGCGGTCAGCATGCCGGACGCACCGGACCTTCCCGTCGTCGATCGGGTACAGGGCCGGCAGGGCGTCGCGGCAGAGGTCGAGGGCCTCGGGGCAGCGTGGGGCGAACGGGCAGCCCGGCGGCAGCGCGGTGAGCTCGGGGGTCAGGCCCGGGATCGGCACCCCGCCGCGCTCGATGAGCGCTCCCAGCAGGCCCCGGCCGTAGGGGTGAGCTGGTCGGGCGAAGAAGGCCGCAGCCGCCTGGCCACCGCGTCGAACCGGCGGCCAGGCCCACCAGCGCGCCGAGGGTCGCCGCGCACAACGCGGCCACAATACTGATGCCGAACGAGGTCCGCATCGCGTGCAGCACCCGAGTGAACAGGTCCCGGCCGAGGCTGTCGGTGCCCATCGGGTGGGCCGGATCACTGTTGATCGCGACCACCAGCGTGTCCTTCCCCGCATCCGCCGCAGCCGGTCCGCTCCCGGTGTCACCCGTACATGCACCGGTCACCAGGGCGAGTGCCAGCGCCGCTGCCACCGCCACGATTTCCCGCCGTCGCCGCATCGCTCACCCCGTCACTCGTCTGATCAGTACGCGAACCACGGACGGCGACCCCTGCGTCCCCGCGCATTCAGCGGGCTCAGCGGGGCTATCAGGCACCGAATAACCCCGCTGAGCCCGCTGAATGCGGTGAATGCGGTGAATGCGGTGAATGCGGTGAATGCGGTGAATGCGGTGATCAGCCGAGGGTCGCGCCGAATAGGAGGCCCAGCAGGTAGGTGATTGCGGCGGCGGCCGCGCCGACCGCTAGCTGGCGCAGGGCGCGGAGCGTCGGGGGAGCACCCGAGAGCACCCCGACGGTGGCTCCGGTGAGCATGAGCGCGAGTCCGACGAGCACCATGGCCGCGATGAGCGCAGCGGTGCCGGTGAACCCGAGCAGGAACGGCAGCACGGGTACCGCGGCCCCCGAGGCGAAGAAGGCAAAGCTGGACAGCGCCGCGCCGAGCCCGGTGCCCACGATCTCGTGCTGGTCGTCTTGTGGCGCGCCGGTGGACGTGGCGTCAGTGGTGTCAGTGATGTTAACGGGGTAGTCGCGCAGCACTGCTTCCGCGCGGCGCTGTGCCTCCTCGACAGGCAGGCCCCGGGCCCGGTAGACCAGCGCGAGCTCGTTGGCGTCGACGTCGAGGTGAGGCAGGACCTGCCGGGTTTCCGGGTCGGGGGTCGAGGCCGCGAGCAGCTCCCGCTGCGAGCGCACCGAGATGTACTCCCCCGCCCCCATCGACAGCGCTCCCGACAGCAGCCCGGCCAGGCCGGTGAGCAGCACCGTCGTGGACGTCGCCCCGGCCCCGGTGATGCCGACTATCAGGGCGAGGTTGCTGACCAGACCGTCGTTGGCGCCGAACACGGCGGCGCGGAAGGTGCCCGACACGCGCGACCGTCCCCGGGCCGCGAGCCCGCGCACCACCTCCGCGTGGATTCGCTCGTCGGCCGCCATCGTACGGGTCGCGTCGGCGTCGGTCTCGTAGGGCGACCGGCTCTCCGCTCGCTGGGCGAGCGCGAGCACGAAGACCGAACCGAACCGCCGGGCGAGTAATTCGAGCAGCCGCATGCGGGCGCCACCGCGACGGACCGGCCCCACGTCGTCGCCGAGCAATCGTTGCCAGTGCGCGGCGTGACGCTCCTCTGCCTCGGCCAACCCGAGCAGGATCTCCCGCTCCTCCCCGCAGCGCCGGGCCGCGAGGTCGCGGTAGACCTTGGCCTCCGCACGCTCATCGGCCAGCCGCCGTCGCCACCGGCGCACCGCCGAGGACCGGGCCCCGAACGGCTGTGCAGGCCCATCGCGCATCTCGCTCACTCGTCAAGGATCTCAAGTCTCGTCTGGGCGAGCCGGTGCACATGGACCGCCCCTGTGGTATCCGTTGTGGCCGGGCACTCGGGGAGGTACAGATGACCACCGCAAGTCATGTGACGCCCGGTGCGGTACGCAGCCTGATCCCCGCGCGGATCGACCGATTGCCCTGGTCGCCATTCCATAGCCGGATGGTGTTCGCGCTCGGGACGGCGTGGATCCTCGACGGCCTCGAGATCACGGTCGCGAGCGCGGTCGCAGCCGTGTGGAGCCAGCCTGACACGCTCAACCTGTCCTCGGCCGAGATCGGGCTCGTCGCGACGGTGTACCTGGCCGGCGAGGTCGTCGGCGCGCTGTTCTTCGGCCAGCTGTCGGACAAGTGGGGCCGCCGCAACTTGTTCATGTTCACGTTGGGCCTCTACCTGTTCGGCAGCGGTCTGACCGCGCTGACCCTGGGCAGCGGCACCGGCTGGATCGTGTTCCTCTACCTCACCCGCTTCATCGCCGGTATGGGCATCGGCGGGGAGTACGCAGCGATCCACTCCGCGATCGACGAGCTGATCCCGGCCCGCTACCGCGGCCGGGTCGACCTGGCGGTCAGCGGTACGTACTGGGCGGGCGCAATCCTCGGCACGCTCGGCACCTTCATCCTGCTGAACGTGATGGACCCCAGCATCGGCTGGCGGATCGGCTTCCTGATTGGCCCGGTGTTAGGTCTGGTGATCCTGCTGGTGCGGCGCAACCTGCCGGAGAGCCCGCGGTGGCAGGTGATGACCGGCCGCGAGCAGGCCGCCGAGAAGTCCATCTCCCGCATCGAGAACGAGGTGGAGCAGTCCGGGAGGACATTGCCTCCGCTGGATGAGAGCAAGGCGATCGAAATACGGCCGACCGACCAGATCGGTTATCTCGCGCTGACCCGGGTGCTGTTCCGCGAGTACCCGCGCCGGGCCGTGCTCGGCGCGTCGCTGATGATCAGCCAGTCATTCCTGTACAACGCCATCTTCTTCACCTACACCCTGGTGCTGGGCAAGTTCTATGGCGTGTCCCCGACGTCGGCGCCGCTATTTCTCATCGCTTTCGCGGCCGGCAACCTGATCGGTCCGCTGAGCATCGGGTACCTCTTCGACACCGTCGGTCGCAAGACGATGATCGCCGGCACGTACATCACCGCCGGTGTCCTGCTCGCTATCACGGCCTTCCTGTTCAACGCTGGTTTGCTCACCGCGATAACCCAGACCCTCGCCTGGTGCGTGATCTTCTTCTTCGCCTCGGCCGGTGCCAGTGCCGCTTACCTCACGGTCAGCGAGATCTTCCCGCTCGAAGTGCGGGCGAAAGCGATCGCGGTGTTCTTCGCCATCGCGCAGTGCTTCGGTGCGCTCGGCCCGGTCATCTACGGCGGGCTCATCGGTGACGGCACCCAACCGTTCAAGCTGTTCCTCGGCTACCTGCTCGCCGCGCTGGTGATGATCGCCGGTGGGCTGGTCGCGGTGTTCTTCGGGGTAGCGGCCGAACGCCAGTCTCTGGAGGACGTCGCCGCGCCGCTGGCGGCGATCGGTCGCGGCCGCGCCGGTAGCGCCCCGGCCGGGGGGGCGGCATCGCCACCGCCCTGACAGGTCACATCAGCCCCCACGCCAACCCCAGCGCCACCATGACCACCACCGCCACGAGCAGCAGCACCGCACCCAACATTCGACCTGCGTCCGACTCTCCCGATCGCACCCCCAGATCACTACTGAGGTGCAGGTCGGAGTCGAAACAGCCGCTCAGAGCGCTGTTGCTGCCGGTCCGCGGCCGCGGGAAGTTCGAGTCCTCGCGGCCGGACGGCGGCGTGAGCTGGTGTGCCATGGCACAGACTCTATGGAGAGCCTGGTTATGTCCCGGCGTGAGATCGGTTAGCCAAAGGTAAAATCCCACCGCAGTGACACTCCGGAGCTAACTGCTTGAGACCCAGGGGAGGAACCCGTCGAGGAACCGCTCCGTCGCGGGCATGAAGTGGCTGCCGTAGTGGCTGAGCGGGTCCAGGGTCGCGACGATCAGGGTGCCGGGGGTGGATACCCGGTCGACGTAGAGCAGCGCGTCCCCGCCGGGGAGCTCGAGGAGCACCTCGGCGCCTTCGGGCGGTGACAGCACGCCGTGGTAATGCCAGGTGCAGTCGGGCAGCCCCAGGTACCGGAACAGCGGGTGGTCCGGGTCCGGGGTGCGCAGGCCGAGCTCGGCACCCGGCTCGAGCCACCACCAGAAGTTCGTGGCGCGGTGCTCCCACCGCACACCCGGCAGGAACACCGGCAGCGGCTCGCCACCGGAGAAGGCGATCACCGTGCCACCCACGTCGAGCAGGTCCAGCACGCGGCGCGCCCCGGCCTCGAGCAGGCCGTGGTGCATCCGCTCGGGGATGACGAGTCCGTCCAGGCCGGTGAGGTCGGTGTCCGCGAGATCCGGTAGGTACACCGTGCCGCCGGTGAGGTGGCGGGCGTACTTGGGGGTGGTGAGCGCGCGGTGGTGCGGCGCGGAGCCCCCGTAGACCGCGGCGAGACCGCCACTGGCCAGCGACGTCAGGGCGGCGGCGTCCGTCCGGCGGGGGACCGGGCCCGGCCGGATCCGGGACTGCGCGCGGACCCAGTCCAGCAGCTGCTCCGGGATCCGCTGCGCGGTGTCGCCTGCGCTCGCCGCGTAGCCGAGCAGGTCGCAGCTCGCCTGCACCAGGATCGTGCCTCCGGTGGTCACCCGGTCGACGTAGGTCGCGGGCTCCCCACCGGCCAGCCGGACCAGGACCTCCGCGCCGTCGGGTACCGGGTGATGCCCGCGCGCGAAGAAGCCGGCCACGCCGCGCCGAAAGGTCAGGTCGTCGGCCTCGACGCCGTCGAAGACGGGGTGCTCGGCGATCTCCGCAACGCGGTATCCCCGCAGCGACGGCGGGGCCAGCGGGACGAACGGGGCGGCGCCGGGCAGCCAGTCCCGGTGCAGGTGGCCGCCGAACACGACCACACCGCCGGCGTCGAGGTAGTCACGGATGACGTCGCGGTGCCGGGCGAGGTGCTCCTGGTCGGCCATCGCGGACACGATCAGCCCGGCGTAGGCGGAGAGGTCGGTCTCGGCGAGGGCGTAGCAGTCCACCCGATCGATGCCGCGCGACCGCGTCTCCGGGGACCGGATGTCCATGTCGAGCGTGGCGACGGTCATGATGTCTCCTCCGCAGGGGGGAGTGTACGTCGGCGGGCGTGGCGGTCACGGCTCCTTATCTCGGGGTGCTCGGGGCAGGTCAGAACCACGCCGGTGGATCCCTGCTCGACGACGTCCTCGATGAGGTCGGTCAGCTCGGCGCGCAGCGAGGCGTCGAGCATCTGGGTGGGCTCGTCGGCGAGGACCAGGCGGGGCCGGGTGACGTGCAGGTGAGGCGACCGTGGGGTGTCTAGCCCCGCTCAGGCCCCTCGTCCGGTGTGGTCTTCGCAGCCTCGGGTTCGTCAGGCGTGGCTCTCTCGTGTGCACCAGCCAGCTCGTCGGGCGTGACCCCCGCGGCGTCGATCGCTGCGCCCAGCGACGGTGACGATGCCTTCACAGCCTTGAGCGCTTCGGCCATATCGTCAGATGTGGTACTTGTAGGCTCACTCTCCTGGGGGAGTTGCTCCCCGCCCTCTTCGATCATGAGCGAATCGTAACCGCGAAGACCAGTCAGCGCAGCAGCAGCAGCGCCGCCGGTGGCTACCTCGCTGACGGATGCCTGCGTCACTACCCCCCACCAGGCGTCGCACCGAGAGCGCCGGCGGGGGGCTCGCAGCACAGCAGCTCCTTCTGCGCACGCCAGAGCTCCCGGCACGCGTCATGGAGGTCATCCTGCGCCGCATCGAGGGCCTCGACAGGCACCGGCGTGGCAACCCAACGGCCTCGAACCGGCTCTACCACGGTTAACGCTTCCAGAGCGTGCGAGGCATTGCGCAAGCGCTGATGGGCTTGATGAAGCCGCTGGCGTTGCTCTTCCGAGAGCTCCTCTGGCTTACGTCTCGCGTCCATGTCTCACCCTCCGCCGGTCCCCTGGTGGTTCTCGAACATGGTGACTCTTGCTACGAGGGCTCACGGGGCGTGTCGCGGCCTCCACCAGCACGCTGGGCGCTGAGTAGCTTATCGACGGTCTCGAGCTGCGATCTCACAACGCGGTGCAGCCGGACCATCACAGCCAAGATCACACAGCAGAAGATGAGGACCACGGACGCGCCGGCTACCAGCGCGATGATGATCTGGGTATCACTCACGGCCGCATCCTCTCAGTTCGTCCGTCATGTGCGGCTCAACGCAACCGTACGTGTCCCGGTGCCGTCGTCCCCCACCCGTCCACCCTGCCCGGCACACCCCGTGCACCGCGCGGCGGGTCGCGCACCGGCGACCTCGGCTGCAATACCTCAGACCAGAAGGATCCGTTCGCCCTCAATCCAGCCACAAAACCCGGGCCGTTCGACCCGCTGTTAGATAACGACAAGCTCCCGCCTGCAATTCAGGTTGATGCGAATCGTAACAGGTTGTTGGCGACGCGAATCGGAGTAGGAGTGCAGGTCTACGACCAGGACAGCGCGAACTCCAAGTGGGCGTTCCGCGAGCCTCAAGCGAACCTGTACGACATCGAGACCGGGGTTCAGCATGGCATTCACTTCGCAGGACCTTATTGGACCGACACTGACGGCAGCAGAGTAAAGGCCAAGGCTTCAGGGGAGGCGGAAGCCCCCATCGACAGCGAGCGGAATGTTAAGTGGCTGAGGCTGGAGGCTGTCGAGAAATTCGGGAGCAACAACGATGTCTTCGGTCAGGTCACGTTCATCCAGCGGGTACTCACCGACGGGGGCCAGCCACCATCGGAGTGGGAACCAACCAAGGGCTGTGACACCTTGAGCGTTCCCTACACCGCGCTCTATGTCTTCTGGGGGCAGAAGGAGCAGTGACCCTTTCTTGTGGTGCTGTCGCCTTGGTGGCTAGCCGCGATCGAGTCTCGCCCCGAGCACTCGCTCCAGGTGGATGAGCGAGAACTCCTGCACGGCATCCGCCGTATGGCCCGGCCCGTCAAAGGTGCCGGTTGCGTGGACAGCCACCGTCACCGGAAGGTCCCGGTTGCGCAGGTCTGCCGTGGTGTGCAGCACGCAGATGTCGGTACATACCCCACAGATCCGCACTGAGTCGATGCCAAAGCGGTGCAGGTGGCCCTCCATCTCGGTCTCAAACAGCGCCGAGTACCGCCGCTTGCGCAACAGCAGAACATCGTCGTGGTCCAGCAGCGGGAGCAGTTCGTCCACCAGATCAGCCTCCCGGGTGCCGCGGACACAGTGCTCGGGAAACACTGCGAACTCCGCGTCGTCGATCTCGTGAGTATCGGCAGTGAACAACACCCGCCGGCCAGCGGCGAGAGCATCGTCTACCTCTCGGCGCACCGCCGGGAGCACCGCCAGGCACCGGTCGCTGGCCAGGTTGCCCTCACGGAGGAACCCGTTCTGCATGTCCACGACGACGAGAAGCTCAGACACCGCAGTCGCCTCCTCGGATGCGCGGGTAGCGGTCGCTGCTCGCCGGGATCGCCGTCCCTGCGCTGCTCCCACATGCCCTCACAGACACAGTTCGCCACGGCATCAGCGAGCCTCGGCTCTGGGTTTCGGTGAGGGCTCTTGGTCGCGGGACCGTTCGGTGACTAGCCAGCGACAATGTAGGACTGCAGATATGCCCGATCGGCCTCCAGCTCGCCGATCCGCGCCTTGACTAGATCGCCCATGCTGACAATACCGCTGAGCTTACCGTCGACCATCACCGGCAGGTGCCGGATCCGCCGGTCGGTCATGATCCGCAGGACGCCATCCACCTCGTCGGTAAGCATGCAGCTGATCACGTCGACGTTCATGATCTCCGAAACCGGGGCACTAACGAGGGAAGCTCCGCGCTCGTGCAGGAGGCGGATGAGGTCTCGCTCCCAGACCATGCCCACCACCGCACCGCCGTGGACGACGACCACGGCCCCGACGCGGTGCTCGACCATTTCGGCGAGCAGGGCGGCGACCGGCGCGTCCGGCGTAACAGTCGCGACCACCGATCCCTTGGCGTGCAGTACATTCGATATTCGCACCGGAACGGCCCTCCGATCGACAGGCCGAGATTGTCTGAGAGTACTTCCAGCACGCGCGGCGCGAAAGGGGTGCGAGCCCACATTCAACATCCCGCGCCGACCAACACCAGCGCAGACGGCGAGGGCCAGCCCGGCCCCTCGCCGTACCCGCCTCCACGCACCCCCCACCACGCTGGGCAGTCACTGTCATCCAACGCCGCCGAATGGCTGGGGGACCAGTTCTCGCCTGCCGAGGGTGGGCCTAGCGACACTCAGCGTGCCGCCACACCGCTCGTCCGCGCTGCGGCTCGGTCTACCAGGTGCCGGGACTTACCCACGTGGTGCCGTCAGGAGCTCGACAGACGTCGTCGTGACCGTCAGGCAGGTGACACAGCCACTCCCCATCATCAGCCAGGCTGTTGATGTGCGACAGCACGCCACCGCAGCGGCGGAAATCGACTGAGCGTAGATCGTGAACAGGTGCGGTCAGCAAGTGCGCCTCCATGTCGTCGGACGGTAGGGCACTAAACTCGTCATGAACCTGCGCTGCGCCAATCGGCAGTGCTATGCCGGTGAACGGTTCAAGCTGATCGGTGGCACCGATCAGCTTGAACCGACCTCTCGGTGGAAGATTCATCGGCGTACAGCCAGCGCCGCGGCACCGTGCGACCGCTGGCCGGCGTCCTCGGATCAGGCTGCTGGCCACGCCGCGCGGACAATTGGCACAGACCCAGCCAGCCTGAAGCGTTCGCTTCCCGTACAGTCCGGAGGTACCCAGATGGCAACCGGGTCCTTGAGGAGGCCGAAGCCCTGTCGCCCGCATCTCGCGCTCAGTGAGGTTGCCACCAGAAATCTCGGTGTCGCCGGGAATCGGGTTGAGGAGGTGAGGATGTTGAGCGTCGCCGCGCATCCCGCGAAGGCCGTCGAGTGATCAAGACAAATGCCCCGCTAGCCATTGTCGGCACCGAAGATCTTCGGGAGCAGACGGACGAAGTCGAGCAGTCCGGGGATTTCGACTGGGACGAGCAGGAGTCAGAGGCGCTACGCCGGGGACGCCAAGAGGCGGAACTCACAATCTCCGCCGACTCGGTGCGGGCCTACCTCAACCAGATCGGCAAGGTGGCGCTGCTCAACGCTGAGGAGGAGGTCGCGCTCGCCACCCGGATCGAGGCCGGGCTCTACGCCGCCGAGCGGGTGCGCAGGGCCGAGGACGTCACCGAAAAGCTCTCCCCGCAGCTGCGCCGGGACCTGCGCTGGATCATCCGCGACGGCGAGCGCGCCAAGAACCACCTGCTGGAAGCCAACCTTCGTCTCGTCGTCTCGCTGAGCAAGCGCTACACCGGCCGCGGTATGCCGTTCCTGGACGTGATCCAGGAGGGCAATCTGGGCCTGATCCGCGCGGTGGAGAAGTTCGACTACACCAAGGGATACAAGTTCTCCACCTATGCCACCTGGTGGATCCGCCAGGCGATCACCCGCGCGATGGCCGACCAGGCTCGCACCATCCGGATCCCGGTGCACATGGCCGAGGTGATCAACAAACTAGGCCGCATCCAACGCGAACTGCTCCAGTACCTGGGCCGCGAGCCCACCCGAGAGGAGCTTGCCAGGGAGATGGACACCACCTCGGAGAAGGTGCTGGAGATCCAGCAGTTCGCCCGGGAGCCCATCTCACTGGACCAGACCATCGGCGACGAGGGTGACTCCCCACTCGGGGACTTCATCGAGGACTCCGGGGCCGTGGTTGCGGTCGAAGCGGTGTCCTTCACCCTGCTGCAGGACGACCTGCGAGTGGTGCTGGCCACGCTGTCCGAGCGGGAGGCCGGCATTGTCCGGCTGCGCTATGGCCTCACCGACGGCCGGCCGCGAACCCTGGACGAGGTCGGCCACGTCTACGGGGTCACCCGGGAGCGGATCAGGCAGATCGAGTCCAAGACGATGGCCAAGCTGCGCCACCCCTCGCGTTCCCAGGCACTCCGCGACTACCTGGACTGAGCCGAACCCCCGCCAACCCCCGGTAGGCGCTATGCGCCGCTTCAGA
>JBOHFU010000062.1:0-11904 GCA_050699675.1 Pseudonocardiaceae bacterium | reverse complement strand
GTGCCTCCAGGTGCTCCCGGGACTGCGGCATCCAGCCCTCATCAGCTGCGACCACGAACATGACGGCGGGAACCGGGCCGACGCCGGCGAGCATGTTCGGCACGAACCGCTCGTGCCCTGGCACATCGACGAATGCCACCGTCGACCCGGTGGGCAGCGTCGTCCAGGCGAACCCGAGATCGATGGTCATGCCCCGCCGGCGCTCCTCCGCCCACCGGTCGGGCTCCATCCCGGTCAGCGCCCGGACCAGGGTGGACTTGCCGTGGTCGACGTGGCCTGCAGTGGCTACGACGTGCATGCCAGGACAGCGTCGCGCAGCGCGGCGTCCTGCTCAGCAGGCAGCGCGCGCAGGTCGAGCAAGCAGCGGCCGCGTTCAACCCTGCCAAGCACAGGCGGGTTACCCGCCCGCAACGGCGCAGCGAAGCGCTCCGGCAGGCTGATCGCGGCGCTGTCCAGCGTGACCCCCGGCGCGCCGCCACCGCCCACCGTGGCCTGCGACGCCACCGCTGTCGCGTCCATCCCGTGCGCGGCCAGTACCGTCGCGATCGCCGCCGCTCGCCGGTGCAGCCCGCCGGGGTCTGCGGTCAGGGCTGCCGCAGTGGGCGTCGTCGGGCCCCGCAGGGTGGCCTCCAGCGCGGCGAGGGTGAGCTTGTCGACGCGCAACGCCCTGGCCAGCGGGTGCTTGCGCAGCCGGGTCACCAGCTGCTCGGACCCCAACAGCAGCCCGGCCTGCGGACCGCCGAGCAGCTTGTCACCGCTGGCCGTGACCAGATCGGCGCCCTGAGCCAGCGTGGTTGCGGCGTCGGGTTCGTCGGGCAGCACCGGGTGCGGCGCGAGCAGTCCTGAGCCGATGTCGACGACCACCGGCACGCCCAGCCCGACCAGCTGCGCCACCGGCACCGACGAGGTGAACCCGGTGATGCGGAAGTTCGACGGGTGCACCTTGAGTACGAACCCGGTCTGTGGCCCGATCGCCGCGGCGTAGTCCGCACGCTGGACCCGGTTGGTGGTGCCGACCTCACACAGCCGGGCACCGGTCGAGACCAGCAGGTCGGGAATGCGGAACCCGTCGCCGATCTCCACTAGCTCCCCGCGGGCCAGCACAATCTCCCGGCCAGCCGCCAGCGCGGTCGCGGCGAGCACCAGCGCCGCGGCACCGTTGTTCACCACATGAACGCTCGCCGCCGCAGGCACCGCGTCGGCCAGCGCGGCGAGCACGCCTGCCCCGCGCCGTCCCCGCCCGCCGGTGTTCAGGTCGAGCTCGACGTCGGTGGTGCCGGCCGCGGCGCCCAGCGCTTCGATCGCGGCAGCGGACAACGGCGCCCGGCCGAGGTTGGTGTGCAGCAGCACCCCGGTCGCGTTGAGCACCGGCCGCAGCGTCGTCGCAGTGTCCGGCAAGGCCGCCAGCACGTCCGCGACGATGCCGGCTGGCGGCAGGGCACCCTCGCGCACCCGCTGCTGAGCCGCGGCCACCGCCTGCTTCACCTGCGGGCGCCCGAGCCTCTCGGCGGCGGCCGCAATTGCCGGATCGGCCAGCACCGCGTCGGTGCGGGGAACCTGCCGGCGGACATCCATGGCCCGCACGGTAGCTGCCCCGGCGCCCTACTCCTGCCCGGAGCCCGCGTTCGGAGTCAGCAGTGCGGTGATCTGCGCCATCCCGGTGCCGAGCATGGCGAACCCTTCAGTCACCTTCTGGTCCAGCCCGGTCACTTTCTGCTCCAGCCCGTTGACCTTCAGGTCCAAGCCGCTGACCTTCAGATCGAGCTCCAGTTGCGTCTCCCGCAGGGCGTTGAGGGCCTGGGTGTGGGCGCGCAGCTCAGCGCGGACCTCCGACACGTCATGGTCGGCACCGGCCGCCAGCACGCGGGCGGCGTCGGCGTCGGAACTGGCGAGCGCCACCTGCTCGCGAAGCCGGACGACTTCGCGCTCCAGGATGGTCACGCGGGTCTCGATGTCAGCATGAGAGTCCGGCACGGCCGCGATCCTACTGCGTGGCACCCCCACGCTACTCCGGCGGCGGGTGGCCGTGGCGCGCTGACGGGCGGCCGTAATGCGTCAACTGCTCGATCTGAGACTGCGCCACCGCGAGGTCCGCCTTGCACCGCGCCAAGTATCCGGACAGCCGGGCGACCTGCCGATGCTCGTTTTCCAATGCCGCGATCAGATCGACCCGCTCGATGTCCCATTGCTTCTGCATCGCGTCGGACCGGCCTTGCATCTTGACCAACTCACTGCGCGTCGCCTTCTCCCCACTCTGAAGCGTGGCGATGTACTCGTTAGCCGAGGTGAGCGCCGCTGACCCTGATGCAGCGTCGAGGCTGCGCAGCTCACTGCGGCGTTTGAGCAGGAAAATGGCCATCTGCACGCTACCGCCGCCGAGCGCGATCGCAGTGACCTGGAGGACGAACCGGATCGTTTCAGGACTCACTGGCGCGATCAGCTTCCCGGGCGAGCGCAGCCAGAGTCATGACCCGCAGAATCGTGGCCGCTCCGATGGCGAGGAACCCGCTCCCGGCTACCGCTCCCTGCAGCCCGAGCCCGAGGATGACCCCGAGGCCGTAGATGGCACACCCGATCGCGGTGACCGTGAGACCCAGGGTCTCGGTCAATGTCCGGTTGCGGGCGATGCCTACGAGGGTGAGCGTCGGCCCCACCACAAGGAGGATCCCCATCAGGCGGGAGATGCTGTCGGCGGCGATCTTGCTCAGTGCGGCGGATACCTGGTCCCCGTAAACGATGGCCAGCGCGCCGGGAACCAGCAGCACGGCCGAGAGCACAACGGTGTACGGGCGCTGCACCCACGCCCATTGAAGTCGCTGGACCGCCTCGGGCAGCCGGTGGTGGCCGGCTTGCCCCCGGCGCTGATCCCGGAGGGCTTCTTCTCGGCTGGGGCGAACAGCTCCAGATAGCCGGCCTTCACGGTCGCTACCTGATCGGGCAGGCTGGTCGTCGGTGACCATGTGACGCTCCTGTACGTTGTACGTTGAGTGTTTGGAATACTACTCACAGTGCTCCTGGAGGCAAGATGCCAGGTACGCACCACCCGACGCGCCTGCGCCGTCATCTCCGCTCAGGTCAGTCCGGCGCCGCTGCAGGCTTTGCGCGCCGAAGCGCCGTCGGCTCCGCCCTGACCACGAAGGGTGCTCAGCGGCAGCGCCTACCCGGGCAGACGGTGACCGCTCCAGACATACGACGAGCCGAGCAGGCGGATTGGCGGAGGCGGACGGGAATCGAACCCGCCTGACCGAGGTACTCGATCACGTCGGTGTTGAAGACCGCGGGGGCCACCAGGCGCCCAGACGCCTCCATCGCGAGATCTTAGGGACCGGTCTCATTACTGCGCCATTCGGCCCAATACATTGGTCTATTCGCTGGCAGATAGGGGAGCGAACCACCTACTCGGCGTAGCGCTGAGGTCTCGCGGAGCCATCACGCCGCAGTACCATACCGCGGTCGCCAACCGCACACTTGAGCGAGAAGCCCATAAATGATCACTGTGTTGCGCAGTCCGTTCCGACCCACGCAACCGTCTCTCGAAGGGCGGGCCCACCGTTGACGTTGACGAGGCTGCTGGACTACCTGCCGCGTGGCAACCTGCTCGACGACACCGCATGGAGGAAAAGGCACCAATTCGTGCTGTGGGTGCTGGGGCTGCACCTGCCGGCGTTGTTCGTGTTCGCACAGTTGCTTCAGCACAGCCTGCTGACCACCTTTGTCGGACTGATCCCGCTGATCGGATGCATGCTGCTCGGTATCGCGACACCGCAACGGCGGGTGGCCTCGTTCTTCACCTCCGCCGGGCTGGTGTACTGCTCAGCGGCACTGGTCGTGTTCTCCAGAGGCTCCATCGAGGCCCACTTTCACTTCTTCATCATCATCGGCATCATCGCGCTGTACCAGGACTGGGTGCCATTCCTGTGGAACATCGTGTTCACAGTGCTCAGCCACGGAATCGGGACGGCCTGGCAAGCCGGTCTGATCTTCAATCATCCAGCCGCACAGGTGAATCCGTGGGTCTGGTCACTCATCCACGGCGTGGCCGTGCTCCTTGCCTGCGTCGGCGTGGTGATCTTCTGGCGCACTACCGAGGACGAGCAGCACAAGTCGATGCGCCTGGCCACCCAGCTAGCCGATACCGAACTCGGCCAACGCAAGTTCACCTCGGAGCTGCTGGTCAACCTCGCCCGGCGCAACCAGAGCATGCTCTACCGGCAGCTGGACATCATCAGCCGGCTCGAGGAGAAGGAACGCGACCCCGACGCGCTGGGTGAGCTGTTCCGCATCGACCACCTGGCCACTCGCATCCGGCGCAACGCGGAGAGCCTGCTGGTGCTCTCTGGTGAAGAAGCGCCCCGGATCTGGAGCGAGCCGGTCGGACTCATCGACGTCGTGCGCGCCGCGATCGCGGAGACCGAGCACCTGGATCGGGTCACCTTCTCCGTTGACGAACGCCTATCGGTGCTCGGGCACACCGTGACCGACCTCACCCATGTGCTTGCCGAGCTGACCGAGAACGCAGTGCGGTTCTCCCCGCCACAGGCCAAGGTCACCATCCGGACCCGGCCCTGTGTGCGGACTCCCGGCGAGGCCGTTGTCACCATTGAGGACTGGGGCGTCGGAATGCCGCCAGAGGATCTGGCCCAGGCCAACGACCTGCTGGCCGTGCCTCGTGACATCGACCTGTCCGCCTCCCAGCGGCTCGGGTTGCACGTCGTGGCCCGGCTCGCGGCCCGCCACCGCATCCGGGCCTCGCTCACCACCACCCCGGGTTCTGGCATCACGGCGGTGGTCGTACTGCCCGCAGAACTGTTCGCCGACGATCGCCTGGAACTGGCCGAAACGACAACCGGCGCGCGTAACGGAATCCCGGCGCAAGCAACGCCGTCCGGGCAAGCGCCGCAGCAGCCCACAATCCCGCAGCCCACGATCCCGCAGCCGCGGGGCCCCGCGCGCAATGGGCATTTCCGACCGGCCCAGAACTGGGCCGGCTGGTGGACGCCGACCCGGCTGCCGACAGTGGAGGCGTCCAGCTGGCCAGCCACCCCGGTGTACACGACCGCCCAGAAGATAGCGCCCGCGGTGGCGTTGCCGGCCGCCGATCCCCCGCTCAACCGCCGGGTGCCGCAGGCCAACCTGGTTCCAGAACTGCGCCAGTCGTCTCCTGCGGCCGGGACCGCCATCTCCGCGCCCACCTCAGCCCCCGATGCGAAGCTGGCCAGGGACGCGCTGTCCCGTTACCAGGCCAGCCGGCTGGCTGCCCAGAAGCAGGTGGCGCAAGAGCAGGTGGACCGCGACACCGGGAGTGGGTCGTGAGCGCGGCGCAAGGACAACTCGACTGGCTAGTCAACGACTTCACTCGGGACACGCCGGGAGTACTGCATGCCCTGGTCGTCTCCGGCGACGGTCTGCTGCTGGCCTCGTCGGCCAACGTCGATGCGACGCTCGGCGACCAGCTTTCGGCCGCCACCTCCGGGCTGGTGAGCCTGTCCAGAGGCGCGGCGCAGCTGCTGAGCCTGGCTCCGGTGAGCCAGACCATCATCGAGATGACCGGCGGCTACCTGTTCGTCACGTCGATCAGCCAGGGTTCCACGCTCGCCGTCGTCGCCCAGCGGCATTGCGACATGGGCATGGTCGGCTACGAGATGACGATGCTCGCGTCCCGGGTGGGCCACGCCCTGACCCCGGCGCCCCGTTCAGACCAGCCCCGTTCAGACCAGCCCCGTTCAGACCAGCCCCGTTCAGACCAACACAGTGCAGCCCGGCACAGCACGACCTAGGAGCGGACACTGCCGTGACCCGCAATGGCGACTACGGCTGGCGCGAGGGCGGCCGGGTTGTCCCGGCGTATGCGTACACGCAGGGGCGCACCCGGACATGCGGCCAGGAGTTGCCGCTCGAGGCCCTCGTCACCGCCACCGCTTTCGCCGTGGAGAACCTACCGGCGCTGCAGCTGGAGCGCCGGGCCATCGTCCGGATGTCGATGCGGCCGATTTCGGTGGTGGAGATCGGGGCGGCTTTGCAGCTCCCGGCCGGGGTGGCGCGGGTGCTGGTCAGCGACCTGGCCAGGGCCGGCTTTCTCGTCGTGCACCTGCCGCCGCCCGCCACCGCCGTCGGTGGGCCCGGACAAGAGATCTTGGAGAGACTGCTCGATGGACTCCGCACCCGTTAGGGAAGGCCGGCGAGATACTCCGGCCGCCGACCGCCCGCTGATCCCGCTCAAGATCCTGGTAGCGGGCGGGTTCGGGGTCGGGAAAACCACGTTCGTCGGGTCGCTGTCGGAGATCCCGCCGCTGAGCACCGAGCAGGAGATGACCTCGCTGTCGGTCGGCGTCGACGACGCAGCCGCGGTTCCGGACAAGACCACCACCACGGTGGCAATGGACTTCGGCCGTATCACGGTCGACGACCAGCTCGTCCTTTACCTGTTCGGGACGCCCGGCCAGCAACGCTTTTGGTTCATGTGGGACGAGCTGGCCCGCGGCGCAGTGGGTGCTGTCGTGCTCGTCGACATGCGGCGGCTGGACGACTGCTTCGCGGCGATCGACTACTTCGAAGATCGCCGGGTCCCCTTCGCGGTGGCGGTCAACCAGTTCCCCGATGGTCCCGCCTACCCCGAGGACACCGTGCGGGACGCGCTGGCGCTTTCCCCGGAGTGCCCGCTGATGCAGATGGATGCCCGCCAGGCCCGCTCAAGCCTTGACACGCTCGTGACATTGGTCGAGCACGCCTTGGTGCGCAGCGCCAGTGCGCCGGCGTCGTACAGCGACAAGCATCCATGTGACAGTCCAAGGACCATCAATAACAGCGACAAGCATCCATGTGACAGTTGACGGCCCGGCCGCTCGGGATGGGCGGCCGGGCCGTGTCGTGAGATTGGCTGCTCAGCTGACGCCGAGCTTCTCCGCGGCCATCTTGGTCCCCTCGACCCGGTTCTTAATCTTCTGGAACGCGATGTCGCGGGCGTAATCAGGCGACCCGTGGTTCGGCTTCTCATCAATGCTGAACGGCGAGAAGCCGCAGTCATCGGTGGAGCCGATCCTTTCCCTCGGCATGAAGTTGGACGCCCTCACCAGCGCATCGCAGATCTCCTCCGCGCTCTCCGGCCGTGGGCTCTGCGTCACGCACACCCCGATGTAGGCCATCTGCGCGACGCCGTCCGCGTCGTCGCGGAGGTGCTTGCCGATGGACTCGTAGACCGGGTCCTTGTCGCGCTCACTCGCCAGCTGGATGAGGAAGTAGCCGGCGTTCATCTGGAACATGCTCGGAAGCAGGTTGTTGTAGGGGACATCGGCGCTGTGGACCGAGTCACGGTCCCCACCCGGACAGGTGTGTATTCCGATCTTCGTGCGCTCCTCCGGGGAGAAACGGGCGAACACGCGGTTGTTCAGCTCGATGAAATGCGGCAGCAAGCCGGCGCCCGTCCACGGGTTGCGTGGATCTTCCCTGGTGGCGAGCCGGCCCTCAGTGAAGTCGACCGAAACCCGGGCAGCCCCGGCAGCGAAGGCTTCGCGGATGTCCTTCTCGCATTCGTTGACGATATCGTCCTCGAACTGCTCGCGCGGGTAGCCAGGCACCTCGTCTTTCAGGGGGTAAAGGAGGGCCAGCATGGAGGGCGCGATCACGGCCTGCTTCATGGGCACGTGCGCGTAGACAATGGATTTCTTCAGTGTGTCGGCGGCGTAAGTCTTGTACCGCAAGGGTCCGCCGGTGAGCCGGGGGAGCTGCCGACCATGGCCATCGGCGAAGATCGCGAAGAATTGGCCGCCCGGGCCGAGGTTGTCGGCAAGTCCGGTACCGGCCAGGGTGTCGGTGATGGGGTAGGTGGCGAAGCTCGACCAACGCTGCTCGCCGTCAGAGATGATCGGTGATCCGGTAGCCTCAAAGCGCTCGATCGAATCGCGAACTGCGACGTCCTGTTCGGCTTCCAGTTCTTCCTTGCTAGCCTGTCCTTGATCATAAGCTGCATAGAGGGCCTGGAGCTTGGACGGGCGCGGAAGGGAGCCAACAGGTTCAGTGGGAATTCCAGTCGCAGTCCTCGGATCGTAGTCGGTCATGACTTCCTCTCTATTAGATGAGTAGGTGGACCGGCGATTGTCGCGCTACGAACTCCTTCCGGTAGCAATCACCACCCCCGCCCCGGGGTGTGGCTACCGCCGACCAACCACCTAGTGGGGGCGAGGAGGCAGGCACAGACAGGTCTGTCTAGCTGTGACCTGAATCATAGTCAGGTTGCAATGAACTGGTCAATGTCACCTGTCGTAGCACAGCGGCAACGTTGCTCGCCGTCCGTGGCGGCTGTGCGCCGGTCCTCGGGTCGGGCGGCGAGACACCCGGTACGCGAAGACTGTCGTCAGCGGCTCCGGGCGACCGTGAGTCCCCGGGCGCGGAGCACCCGGCGCTCCACGGGTGCGAAGACGAGCAGCTCGATGGCGACTCCGACCACCAGGATCAGCAGGATGGAGGCGATCACGAGGTCCATCGCGTTCAGTACTCGCCCGATATTGAGCTGCTGCCCGAGCCCGATACCCAGCGCGGGTGAGTAGGTGATGAGCTCAGCGGCCATCAGCGAGCGCCACGAGAACGCCCAGCCCTGCTTGAGACCGGCCAGGTAACCCGGCAACGCCGCGGGCAGCAGCACATGCCGGATCCGGCCGAAGGTGCCCAATCCCAGGACCCGGCCCACCTTGTCGAGCAACGGTGGTACCTGATCGAACCCGGCGAGCAGCCCGTTGGCGACCGACGGCACCGCGCCGAGCAGCACCACCGCGTAAATGGCTGCGTCGGACAGGCCGAACAAGATGATCGCCGCCGGGACCCAGGCGACCGATGGCAGGCTCTGCAGCCCGCTGACGAATGGCCCGAGAGCGGCCCGCAACCAGCGGCTTTTCCACATCGCCAGCCCCAGTACGGTGCCTACGGCCAGGGATGCCAGGAAACCCAGGGCACCCCGGGACACGCTGATCGAGATGGCGTCCCAGGCCCGGCCGTCGCTCACCGTCTGGCCGAATGTCTGGAGCACTTCCAGTGGGCTCGGCAGGGCATAGCTCGGCTTGAGTTCGGCGCTGTAGGCCAGCTGCCAGAGCGCGACGAACGCCACCACCGCCACGATGGGCGGCAGCACCGAGCGCACGAAAACCTTGCCGGGCCCGGGCCGTGGTGGCAGCGCTGGCGCGTCCAGAGCATCCAGCCCGGCCTCGAAGGCCTGGTTCTCCACGGCCGTCCGCGGCGGATCGTCAACGGGCATGGCGGCTGATCTCCGCTCGGAGGTGCTGGGTGATCTCGGTGGCCAGGGCACTCACTCCGGGGGACTCGATCACCCTGGGCTGGGACAGCTCGACCTGCCATTCTCGGACGATTCGCCCGGGCCGGGAGCTCATCAGCAAGACCCGCTGCCCGAGCCGGACGGCCTCGCGGACGTTATGCGTGACGAACACGATGGACAACCCCTGCTCCGACCACAGCCGGGCCAGCTCCTCGTGCAGCGCATCGCGGGTGATGGCGTCCAGCGCGGCGAACGGCTCGTCCATCAGCAACAGCTGGCTGTCCTGGGCCAGCGCGCGGGCCAGCGCCACCCGCTGGCGCATCCCACCGGAGAGCTCATGCACCCGCTTGTGGCCCTGCCCGGCCAGGTTCACCAAGGTGAGCAGTCGTTGCGCCTCGGTACGGCGCTCGGACCGACCGACCCCCCGCGCCTTGAGCGCGAGCTCGACGTTGCCGGCGGCGGTCAGCCACGGCAGCAGGGCAGGCTCTTGGAACATCAGCGCTGGACGGCCCACCGTGACCTCGATGCTGCCGGAGGTAGGTGTGTCGAGGCCGGCGATGAGCGACAGCAGGGTGGATTTGCCGCAGCCGGAGGCACCCAGGAGGCAGACGAACTCGCCGGGCCCGACGTCAAGGTCGATCCGGTCCAGCACCGGCGGGCGGTCACGCTCGAAGACCTGGGAGAGTCGCTTGACGCGGACGCTGGCCGGCAGCCCCGAGGGCGACACAGCGGACTCGACAGCACTCTTGTGCGAAACCAGCGGTCGGACGTCGGGGATCATGCTCGTTAGTCCTTCCCGAGCCCGCCGGCCGACACGGTCGGCAGGCCCCGTTGGGTCAGGATCCGGTTGAGAATCGACAGCTCGTAAATTCCTTGCAGGTTGACCTTCTCCCTGGCCACCCCTGCGGCTACCGCGCTGTCGGCGCTGTGTTGTAGCGACGCCGCGATGGGGTCACCGGTCACCGTCAGGTTCTGCCACGCACGGTCGATCACCTCAGGTTTCAAGGATTTGCCCGTGAGGGTGTTGATGCCGTCGTTCACGACGGTCTTCGCCTCGGCGGGGTTCTGGGTCGCCCACTGCACCGCGTCGACGTGTCCCCGCAGTAGCGCCTCGACCGTCTGGGGGTGGTTGTCCAGGAACTCGGTGCGGACGATCAGATGCGTGGTGACGAACTGTCCTTCGGGCCACAGATCCCGCTCGTTGACCAGCACCTTGGCGCCGGCCTCCAGGACCAAGCGGGACGCCCACGGCTCGGCCACCCACGCGCCGTCGAGCTTGCCGGAGTTGACCAGCTGGAGCGTGTCGGAGTTCTGGGTGGGCGAGATCGTGACGTCCCCGCCACCCTGCACGCTGTTGCGCAGGCCCTGCTTGGCCAGCCACGCGCGCAGCGCGACGTCCTGGGTGTTGCCGAGCTCAGGGCTGGCCAGCGTCTTGCCCCGCAGGTCCTGGACCGTGTTGATGCCCTGACGGACGACTAGCTGCGCACCGCCGGACGTCGCTCCCGCGATGATCCGGGTGGCCTTACCGTCGCTCTGCCCGAAAGCGTTGATCGCCGGATTCGGCCCGATATACGCCGCGTCGAGGGCACCGCCGAACAACGCTTCGACCGTTGCGGGACCGGCGTCGAAGATCTGGGTCTGCAACGTGGTGGCGCCGAGTTCCTTGGCGAATAAGCCCCGGTCGACACCGATGATGGCGGCGGCGTGCGTGACGTTGGCGAAGTAGCCCAGGCGCAGAGTAGTTGCCGGGCCCTGCGCCGCGCCGGAACTGTTGTCATTGCCGCCGCACGCAGCGGCGAACGCGAGGGTCGAGCCGACGATGAGGGCGGCGAGCACGCGATTGCGAAGAAATGGCATGACGAGCACGTCCTCGGCGTAGGGGGCGCGCGAGGTGGCGTCGGAGCGGCATCGATGGCACCGGGACGGCACGACCACACGCCCGGCTGATGGAGGGGTCGGGCAGGGTCAGGCCGACATACAGATCATGCTGCGGGTGCGCCCATAGTCGACGTGGCGGCGGGCCACGAGCTTGAGCGACAGGGCAGGCACGGCACTGAGGCTACACGAATGAGTGGGTAGCTACCCGCGCATCGCCACAAGGTTCCACTTGACGGGCTGCCGCAGGACGCTACGAGCTGAACGGCTACCAGGAGTAACTTTTTGGTCTCAGAACCCCACGATCGGATGCGTTGTGTAACGAAACGCTGGCTTGTCAAGGTATTCATTGGTGCAGCCGTCGAAGATGGGGGACACCAGGACTAGAGGGGGCCAGATGCAGTTGCTGCCCACTGTCGAGGGAGACACTCCCACTCCCCGGCCGATCCGGGCCTTGGACCGCTGGCGGGTGGCCTGGCACGGCTACCGCGACGCCACGCGTCTGCCTTCCGGCGCAGGCGCGGATCTACCCCGACCCTACCTGGACTCGCTGCGCGCCCAGGCCGAAGCTGGCCAGCGAGTCGTCAGCGCATGGCTGCACGACAAGATCGTTCCGATCGACCGGGAGACTGTGCAGGTTCTCATTCTGCTCGAACAGCATCGTCGGAACCCGGCGATTGCCCCGGAAACGACCCCAACCAGGCCGGCAGTCGACGATGCCGAACCGCGACCGATGTCCAGGGTTCCTTCGTGGTTGCGCGAAGCCC
>JBOHFU010000061.1:0-11952 GCA_050699675.1 Pseudonocardiaceae bacterium | reverse complement strand
GTCACGGCGGCTACCGGATTCGTGCTGTTCGTGATCGGGCTGACTGCTGTGATCGCGGTGCCGCGCTCGCTCCCGATCATCGCCACGCTGGTCGCGCTGCCGCTGCTGCTGGGCCCCCGCATCGCCCTGCGGCTGACCCGCGAGCACCGGGACCGACCCGACGCCGTCTCCGCGGAACGGGTGATCGTCTTCGGGGCGGGACGTGGCGGCCAGCAGATCGTCCGCTCCATGCTGTGGGACGCCGAGAGCGGCTACCTGCCGGTCGCGCTCCTCGACGACGATCCCATCGCGCAGGGACGCCGGATCTCCGGCGTGGCGGTACGGGGCACCCGCGAGAACATCGCCGAGGTCGCCGGCGATACTCGCGCCGACCTCCTGGTCGTGGCCGTACGCAACCTGGATCCGGAGGTCCTGCGCGAGATCAGCCGCGCGGCGACGCAGGTCGGACTCCGGGTGAAGGTCATTCCGGCGCTGACGGACCTGTTCCGGCCGTGGATCGGTTTTTCCGATCTCCGCGACCTCGACATCGCCGACCTGATCGGGCGCCGGCCAGTCGAGGTCGACGTCACCGCGATCGCCGGCTACTTGGCCGGCAAGACGGTCCTCGTCACGGGCGCCGGCGGTTCGATCGGCTCAGAGCTGTGCCGCCAGGTGCTCCGGTACGGCCCGTCGGAGCTGCTGATGCTCGACCGCGACGAGTCCGCACTGCACGCACTGCAGCTGTCCATCCGCGGTCGAGCACTGCTCGACACGCCGGACGTGATCCTCGCCGACATCCGCGATGCCCAGACGATCACGCGGCTGTTCACCGAGCTGCGTCCCGACGTCGTGTTCCATGCCGCGGCGCTCAAGCACCTCCCGACACTGGAGCGGTATCCGCATGAGGCGTGGCAGAGCAATGTCGTGGGCACGGCGAACGTGCTCGACGCCGCGCTCGAGGCCGGGGTCGACAAGTTCGTCAACATCTCCACCGACAAGGCCGCCAATCCGGTGAGCGTGCTCGGGTACTCCAAGCGGATCGGCGAACGGCTCGTCGCCGCTGCCGCCGGCGGGACGAGCTACGGCACCTATCTGTCCGTGCGGTTCGGCAACGTCATCGGCAGTCGCGGGTCGGTGCTCACGACCTTCGCCGAACAGATCGCGACCGACGCGCCGCTGACGGTGACCCACCCGGACGTCACCCGGTTCTTCATGACGATCCCGGAAGCGGTCCGCCTGGTCATCCAGGCCGCCGCGATCGGCCGCCCGGGTGAGGCGCTCGTGCTCGACATGGGCGCACCGGTACGGATCGTCGACATCGCGATGCAGCTGACTGCCCTGGCCGGCCGGTCGGTGCAGATCCTCTACACCGGCCTGCGGGACGGCGAGAAGCTGCACGAGGAGCTCTTCGGGGACGGCGAAAAAGACATCCGGCCGGTGCACCCGGCCGTGTCGCATGTGGTTGTTCCCGGCCTCGACCCGGCCTCGGTCCGGCAGCACGTCGCCTCGGACGCGGCCGCCGAGGTCATGGCTCGGCTGGCGACGGCAGAAGACAGCAGAGACGGCCGCAGGGACCTGGGCAACGGGCGTGTCCCGCCGAGCCGTCGATCGGCGGTCGGCGGACAGGTCGTCGCACTCCCCAACGTGGTGTTCCCCACCGCGACCCAGCTTGCGGTGGGGGAACAGCCGTGACCCTGGCCCGCACCGCGCCAGCAGATTCCACCCGGCTGGCGATCGACGGAGGTACCCCGGTATGCCCCGACGCCCTGCCAACCTGGCCGCGGTTCGACCGGCAGGACGCCACCACCGCGGCTGACGTACTTCTGTCCGGCCGGGTCAACTACTGGACGGGCGAGCATGGTCGCGCCTTCGAGCGGGAGTTCGCGCAGTGGGCCGGCGCGCCGCACGCGGTGGCCGTCGCCAATGGGACGGTCGCCCTCGAGATCGCGCTGCGGGCCCTTGGCGTCGGTGCCGGCGACGAGGTGATCGTCCCGTCGGCGACGTTCATCGCCACCGCGAGCGCCGTGGTGGCCTGCGGGGCGCGCCCGGTGGTCGTCGACGTGGACCGGGACTCCCAAGCCCTCACCGTCGCCACCGTCGCGCCGGCGATCACCTCCCGGACCGCGGCTGTGATCGTCGTGCACGTCGGCGGCTACCCAGCGGACACCGCCGCCCTGGCCGACCTCGCTGCCGCACAGGGTCTGCACCTCGTCGAGGACTGCGCGCAGGCCCACGGTGCCTACCGGGACGGGCGGCACGTCGGAACGCGGGGCCGCATCGCGGCGTGGTCGTTCTGCCAAGACAAGATCATGACCACCGCCGGCGAGGGCGGAGCCGTGACCACTGGGGACGCCTGGCTCGCCCGGCGCTGCTGGGAGCTCAAGGACCACGGCAAGAGCTACCCGGCCGTGTACGAGCAGGAGCACCCGCCTGGTTTCCGGTGGCTGCACGACAGCTTCGGCACCAATGCCCGCATGACGGAGATCCAGGCGGCCGTCGGCCGGCTGCAACTGCCGAAGCTGCCCGGCTGGGTAGCGGTGCGGCGCGCCCACGGCGAGGCGCTGCGGGCCGCTGTCGGCGACCTGCCCGCGCTGCGGCTGCCGGTGCTCGCCCCCGGCGTCGAGCATGCGTACTACCGGTTCTACGGCCACGTCCGGACCGAGCGGCTCAAGACCGGTTGGGACCGCGACCGGATCGTTGCTGCCGTGACGGCCGAGGGCGTGCCCTGCGGGTCCGGCGGGTGCACCGAGATCTACCGCGAGCGCGCCTTCGACGCTATCGGCCGGCCGGCGACGCCGTTGCCCGTCGCGCAGTGGCTGGGCCGCCACTCCCTCGTCCTGCCGGTCCACCCGGCGCTGTCGACCACGGATGTCCGGCAGGTCGCAGCGGCCGTGCGGAAGGTGTTCGCGGAGGCGACGGCATGAGGCGCGCGGCGGACATCGTCGTCGCGATCGTCGTGATGGTCATCGTGGCGCCGGCCGCGGCGATCGTCGGCATCCTCATCCTGATCCGGATGGGGCGGCCGATCCTGTTCCGGCAACGCCGCGTCGGCCGGGGCGGCGCACCTTTCACCGTCCTCAAGTTCCGCACGATGCGTCCGGAGAGCTGGCCTGGGGAGCCCGACGACCAGCGCACCCCACGGCTCGGTGCATTCCTGCGGGCGAGCAGCCTCGACGAGCTTCCGCAGCTGTGGAACATCCTCCGCGGTGAGATGAGCCTTATCGGCCCGCGACCGACCTTGCCCGAGCAGGTCGAGCACTACACGCCCCGGCAGCGCGGCCGGCTTGCGATCCGGCCCGGTCTGACCGGGTGGGCGCAGGTCAATGGCCGCAACTCGATCAGCTGGCCGGAACGGATCGAGCTGGACCTCTGGTACATCGACCATTGCAGCGCCGCCCTGGACATGAAGATCCTGCTGCGTACCGCGGCCCGGCTGGTGACGCCGCAGGGTGTCACCGGTGAGGGTGGGGTCAATCCCGACTTTCTCGTTCCAGCGCCGGCCGAGCCGACGGCATCCCCGGGGATGGAGGCCACCGCGGCCACACCGGATCTGGAATTACCCGCTCAGCGGAAATCTCAGAGAAAGTACGATCGAGCCCCGCCAGCGGTCGTGCTGGGCCGGAGTTGCATCGAGACCGTGCGCCCACTGGCGCTGGCCGGCATCCGGTCCCTCGTGGTCGCTCCTGCGCGCGAGGGGTCACAGTACTCCAGACATGCCAGGGCACTCGCCGACTGGAACTGGTCGGCGTCCACGCGCGATCGGGAGCCGGAACTGCTCGACCGCCTCGTCCGGTTCGCGAGGGAACAGCCCGAGCCCCCCGCCCTGATGTACTGCTGCGAGGCGTCACTGCTGTTCGTCTCCCGGAACCGCTCGCGGCTACAGGAGGTGTTCCGCTTCGTCGTGCCGCAGGCCGAGATCGTTGAGCAGCTGGCGGACAAGGCCCGCTTCGTCGCCCTCGCCGACCGGCTTGCCCTACCCGTGCCGAGAACGCGCCTCCTAACACTCGGTCAGGCGATCTCGGGCTCCAACCACGATGATCTCCAGTTCCCCCTGGTCGTCAAGCCTGCGCACCGCGACGAGGTCTGGGAGTCCGTCGAGGGGACCAAGGCCGTCCGGGTCGACTCGCTGGCCGACCTGGCAACGATGGCGGACCGTCACCCGCGGGCCGATCCGACGTTCGTGCTGCAGCAGCTGGTGGACGGGCCCGAGTCGGCCATCGAGAGCTACCACGTCTACGTCGACCGTGCAGGCGAGGTCGTCGGCGAGTTCGCGGGTCGAAAACTGCGGACGCTGCCCGCGCTCTACGGGTACACCACGGCGCTGACGACCACGCACAACCAGGACGTTCTCGATCTCGGCAGGAAGATCGTGCAAACGCTCGACTTCACGGGTGTGGCC
Source organism: Pseudonocardiaceae bacterium (assembly GCA_050699675.1). Taxonomy (GTDB): domain Bacteria; phylum Actinomycetota; class Actinomycetes; order Mycobacteriales; family Pseudonocardiaceae. Next base: position 7,574 of record JBOHFU010000061.1, on the reverse strand, counting down.
AAGCTCGACTTCAAGCGCTCGCCCACCGGCCAGCTGTTCCTGCTGGAGATCAACGCTCGGTTCAGTTTGTGGCATCACGTCGGAGCACGTGTCGGCGTGAACATCCCCGCCCTGGTCTACGCCGATCTCACGGGAGGGCTCCGTGCTGAACCACGGTGCACTGAACCACGGTGCACTGAACCACGGGCGCAGATGCGCGACGCGGCGACGTGGGTTCACCCGAGGGACGTGTTCGCGGCACGCGCAGACGGGATGCGGCTCGGCGAATGGGCACGGTGGGCGATCAGGTCCGAGGCCAAGGCGTACTGGTCCCTCTCCGACCCGATGCCGCTGCTGATCACGTCCATCGCACGCACGGTGCCGCGGGAGCGACCGTGAGCCGCCCAGGGCACGGACCCGAAGTCGTCGCCGCTCTTGACCCGGGCACGCGGCTCCGCAGTTTGTGCGGCGCCGTCCGACCACACCTACGGAAAGCGGGTTGGCGCTGATTTGCAATGCCATAAATGCATTTCTGGAGGGCCAGAATGTCTGAAAAATTTACGTCGCCGCACGTAAGGCAAAGTGAAAAAATGGACTCCGGGTCGACCAGCTGGGAGTCCATCCAGCTGGATGGAATCCCGACCGTTGTCCTCTCGATAAATTCTCTACTGCTTGACGATTCTCCGCGGCAGGACGGTGAGGACGGCGAGCACGTTCGGGTGCTCGCCGAGTCGGAGGAGCGGTTACCGCCGATTGTCGTACACGGTCAGTCGATGCGGGTCATCGATGGAACACACAGAATTCGTGCTGCGGTCATGCGTGGCGAAGAAGAAATTGAAGCGAAAATATACCACGGAACTGACGACGACGCATTCCTGCTCGCGGTGCGGATGAACATCGCACACGGACTGCCACTCACCCGTGCCGATCGGACCGCGGCGGCGGCCCGGATCATCAGGTCACACCCGCAGTGGTCGAACCGGATGATCGCCACCGCCACCGGTCTCTCCGCGGGAACCGTCGGTAAAGTACGTCGGCGTTCGACTGTGCACAATGCTCAGTCGACCACGAGGGTAGGCAAAGACGGTCGAGTGCGGCCCATCGACAGCGCCGCGGGCAGGCTGAAGGTGGCCGAGCTGCTGGCCGAGAAGCCCATCGCGTCGATCCGCGCAATCGCGAAAGAGGCTGAGGTGTCACCCTCCACGGTCCAGAATGTGCGGCAACGCCTCCGTACTGGTCAAGACCCGGCACTGGAGCGGAAGAGGGTCCAGGGATCACCGGCGACGCCCCGGCCGCCGGACGTCTGCCCTCCGCGAGAAGCCCCTGGCGCTCCTGAATCCGCAGCGAGTGTCGACGTCGCTACCATCCTGGCCCACCTGAGGGCAGACCCCTCGCTTCGGTTCAGTGACTCGGGCCGGTCCCTGCTCCGGTGGTTGGACAGGTACCGCATGGGGATGGCGGGGTTCAACAAGATCGCCGAGATGGTTCCCGACCACTGCGCGGGCTCGGTGGCGAAGTTGGCACGAGGGTACGCGCGGATATGGACCGAGGTCGCGGCACAGCTGGAAGGACGTTGGCGCCAGCGATCTTCTTGACCGCGCCACGACCTCAAAATTGATCGGCGAGTAGTGGCGCGATACGTCCGTGAATGGGATGGGTGCGCTTGTCTGGCGGCCGATGTCGACAAGCCACTCTCATCTTGCGATATCTCAGGTAACATCGCGCGGGTGCCGCGACGACTCTTACGGTAAATACGCCACACAACTTGTGCTTTGCCGAGCCGGTGGGTCGTATAAGCGCGGACGTCTCGTCCCCCGACCGTTCGCAACGATGAGGAGCTGACTATGCCGCCGTCCCGTGCTGTGTTGCGCGCTCTGGTGGCGTTTGCGGCGCTGCTCCCCATGGCGTGCTCGTCCTCCACTGAGGCGCCCGATGGAACGCTCCGGATCAGCGGTTCGACGACGGTCAATCCCGTGGCCGCGGACGCTGCCGTGGTGCTGCGCGAGCGCACCGGGCAGCCCATCACCGTGGACACCCAGGGAGGGTCAGCCGGGGGGCTGGCCCAACTGTGCTCGGGCGAGATCGACATCGCGATGAGCTCTAAGCCGGTGGCCGACTCCGACCGTGAGCAGTTCCCGGGCTGCGACTACCAGCCCGCCAGAATCGGCGAGGATGCGGTCGGCATTGTGGTGCGCCGGGAGGTCTACGACGCGGGAGTACGCAGCCTCACCCGCGAGCAGGCTCAAGCGGTCTTCGAGGCGCGGATCACCAACTGGCGCCAGCTGGGTGGCTCGGACCTCGGCATCTTCGTCTATGACAAGGAACCGGGCCGCGGCACTCGCGAGATGCTCGACAAGTTCCTCTACGGACCCGACGGCACGGCGCCACCGCCGCCGGATTCCGACCGCTTCGCCGTGGTCGGGGGCAACGAGGAGACCCGGGCCAAGCTGCTGTCCACCCCTGGGTCGGTGGGCCCGCTGTCGACCTCGTTCGTCACAGATCATCCCGAACTCGCGGTGGTGGCGCTGGAGGGTATCGCGGCGACCCCGGAGACGGTGGCCAGCGGCCAGTATCCGATGTCGCGGCCGCTGTACCTGGTCACCGACGGGCCCGCAGCGGGCCGGGCTGAGGAGTTCATCGACTACGTCCTCTCGCCGGAAGGACAGCAGCTGCTCACCCGCCACGGTTACCTCACCGTGGCGGAGCTAGCGGAATGATCCGTGGCCACGGCTGCGGCTACCCGTCCCCGGCTGCGCCCCCGGTCGATGCCGTGGCCGGCTGCGCTCGCCACTGTGGCCGGATTGGCCACGCTGGTCGCGGCGTTGGCGGTAGTCGCGTTCCTGGTCGGCGGGGTGTACTCGGGACCGGTTGACTGGCTCCGGTTGCTCACCTCATCGGTGTGGTATCCGGCCCGGGGCGACTTCGGCGCGGCGGCCATGGTGTGGGGCACGATCGCGGTGTGCGCGATCGCGCTGCTGATCGCCACACCGCTCGGTTGGGCGGCGGCGATCGGGCTCACCGAGCTCACCCCGGTCCGGGTAGCGCGAGTGCTGCGGACCGGGGTGGAGCTGCTTGCCGCGATCCCGTCCATCGTCTACGGACTAGTCGGTATCGCGGTGCTGCGCCCGGTGGTGAGCGCGGTATTCGGGACGCCGGGCGGTGACGGGCTGCTGACCGCGGGCCTGGTGCTCGCAGTCATGGTGCTGCCCACGGTGGTCGCGGTCAGCGTCGATGCGCTCGCTGCGGTCCCACCGGAGAACCGGGAGGCCGCCGCCGCGCTGGGTCTCACTCGCACCGAGGTGATCCGCTCCGCGGTAATTCCCGAGGCACGGTCCGGCATGCGGGCCGGGGTACTGCTGGGGTTGGCCCGGGCACTAGGTGAGACGATCGCGGTGTTCATGGTGATCGGCCGTGCCGACGGGCGGCTGCCCGCACCGGCCGACGCGCTCGCCGCGCTGCTGTACCCCGGCCAGACGCTGAGCACCAAGCTCGGTGGACCGGAACCGGTGCTCGCAGGCGCGGCGGGAGGCCATCGGGCCGCGCTGTCGGCGCTGGGGCTGCTGCTGCTCATCCTGGTCGCCGCGATCACGGTTGCCGGTCTGCGCCGGCCAAGGCGGGCGGACCGGTGGGCGAGCTACAGCCGCCTGCGAGCCAGGCCGCGGTGGCGCCGGATCCGGGACCGCGTCGCCGTTGCCGCCCTGCGGACCGCGGTGGTAGTGCCGTTGCTGCTGGTGGCCGGGGTACTCGGCGTGCTCGCCGTGCGCGGAGCGGTGGGATGGCACCCAGAGTTCTGGCTGCAGCCGGCCACCGGCGCGAGCGGGGGCGGGGTCCGCGACCAGGTTCTCGGTACGGCCGTCCTGGTTCTGGGGACGGCGATGCTGGCCGCTCCGGTCGGGCTTGGGCTCGGCCTGCTGATCGCCGAGTATGCCGGACCGCGCGTCGCCAGGGGCCTGCGCACTGCAACGGTCACGCTCGGCGGAGTGCCCTCGATCCTGCTCGGCCTGGTCGTCTACGACCTCGTCGTTCGCACCCTGGGGTGGGGGAAGAGCTGGGTCGCGGGCGTGCTGGCGCTGACCGTGCTGGTGGTGCCGGTGGCCGCCACCGTCACTGCTACCCGGCTAGCGGCGCTGCCGCAGGCACGCCGTGAGGCAGCGCTGGCGCTCGGTCTCGATCGTGGCCAGCTGGCCCGCTCGGTGCTCGTCCCATGGGCCGGGCCGGGGCTGCTCACCGGCACCCTGCTCGGGCTGGCCAGGGCGGCTGGGGAGACCGCTCCGCTACTGTTCGCCGCCACCGTGTTCGCCGGAGCATCTGGGCTGCCGAGCGGGATCATCGACACCCCAGTGGTTGCGTTGCCCACGCACGTGTTCACCCTCGCTCAGGATGCCGCTGACCCGGTCGCACTTGACGCTGCGTGGGGCGCGGCGCTCGTGCTCGTGCTGCTGGCCGCACTGCTGCTGCTCGCCGCCATCCCCGCCCGCCGCCGCATGGAGGCCCACCAGTGAACGTCCTGTCGCTGTGCTGCCTGTCCGTCCACCACGCCGACCGGGTTCTGGTCGGCCCGGTGACCCTGCATCTACCCGCCGGGCAGACCTTGGGGATACGGGGGCCTTCCGGCGTCGGTAAGTCGACCCTGCTGCGGGCGGCAGTCGGTCTGCTGCCCGACGGGCTGCGGGTACAAGGCGAGCTGCACGTGCTGGGCAGTGCCGTGCAGTCATGGGCCCAGCGGGATCCCCGCTGGGCTGCGCTGCGAGCCCGGGCCGTGCTCGTCGGGCAGACCCCGGTGGTCTTCGCCGGGTCGGTGCTCGCCAACGCCGCGTTCGGACTTCGCCACCTGGTGCGCGTCCGGCCCGCGGAGCTGCGTGACCGGGCATGCGCGGCCCTTGTCGAGGCGGGGCTGTGGGACGAGGTCGCCGACCGGCTGGACGACCCTGCGCACACCCTGTCCGTCGGCCAGCGTCAGCGGCTGTGCCTCGCCCGGGCCCTCGCGCTGGACCCGGCATTGTTACTGCTCGATGAGCCGACCAGTGCCCTGGACGACGCCGCCCGGGATGTGGTGGAAGCGGCGGTAGCCGGGTTGGTCGGCCGGCGCACCGTCGTGCTGGTTTCGCACGACGCCGAGCAGGTGCAGCGGCTGTGCGGCCACATCATCGATCTCCACGTGGCGTCGGACAGCGCGGCCCCTACTCAACCCGGCATGACGCCCTTGCGCGCCGGCCGCTGACCGGCGCCATTCGGAGCCGAATGGCGATTTCGCGGGCCGCCCAACCGCCATTCGCTTCGAAATACGGGTGACCGGGAACCGCCGGTAACCCGTATTTCACCCCTCAGGGCGGCGCGCAGCGCCCACGGCGTTGGCTCCGAATGGCGACTCGGCGTCTCTAGTCATCAGCTCGCCGAGCGGTCACAATCAGTTCGTTACCCCGTCCGGACCGCCTTTCGGCTTTCCACAGGGGCCGCCCCCAACGATGAGCGAGAGACAAGACTTGCATCTGGCGGCGGCCAGGTGGCGCTGGGGTTCCCTTCGCCAGTGACGGACGCTGTTGCTTGACGACCCGCTTCACACCGCCCAGCCATACCCAGGCGCCACCCTCCGTGCGGACGCTGTCGACGTGCCAACCCGACGCGGAGAGGGCAGTCGTGATGGAGCGGGGCGTGAAGTAATGAAGATGCTCGGCGAGGAAATCAGGCCACGCTCCGCGCAACACCTGGGCAGCCGCGCCCGCGTAGTTGGGAGTGCGGAGATAAATAATCCCACCGTCCGCCACCAGCGACCTGACATCGTGGAGCACATCGATCGGACTCGGCACGTGCTCGATGACGTGCATCATGAGCGCGGCGTCCACGGGCGCGTCCAGGATGGGCATGGTGCCAACCGTGAAGTCAACCTGTGGAAACCGGGCACGAGCCTGTTCTATGGCCGACTTCGACGTATCTGCGCCCCATCCTTGAACGCCACGCTGCGCAAGCAATCCGATGGTTTCGCCGGTCGAGCAACCGATTTCTACGGCGGTCCGCGGTTGGCCCGCCACCAGCTCATAGAAATCAGTCAGATATTGCTCGGCTCGCCGACGTGTTGCAGCCTGGTTCTCGTGACGCCAGTTCACGTAGTGGCTGGTGTCGTAATGCTTGTTCTCCTGCTGCAAGTCGATAAGCCAACCGTGCCCGCAGTGTGAGCAACTTGCCACTACCAAGTCACCGGCCGATCGAGAACGCTTCGCTCTGCCCTGACAGATTGGGCAGACCGACGTCGAAGGCATGGGCGCACCATACAGTAAGCCGGCGCGGTAGGCTGCCAGGTCGCCCCACGGCACTGTCGATGGGCCGCACTCGGCCGTCCTTGCCGACGCTCGTGGTCGACTGAGCATTTTGCACAGTCGAACGCCGACGTACTTTCGTCCGTTCCGTGATATATTTTCGCTTCAGCTACGGTGTGGGGGGACACTGCAGACGAACATCAGCATGCTGCTGAGATGAGTGGGAAGCGTTCAGTTCCATCAATCAAACGTCAGTTCCAACCTCGGGTGGGCTTTGAGTGGCGCCTTCCTTACCCGTCGGATGTCACCTGCCTAGTGAGGATCCGCGCCCCCATGCCCTGGAGATCAAGGATCACCCGTATGCGCGACAACCCCCGCGCCGCGTCGGTATTCGCGCCGGAGGCCATGGTTCGCCCGGTGGTCTTGGGTCCCGGGTTGCTGGCGGAGGCCCGCACCAGCGTGGACAACGAGACCCATGTGCTGTGCGTGCAGAACGTCACCGACGAGCCACTGACCTTCGTTCCCATCACCTACCTGCCGCCCGCGCGAGACCGCGACGCCCCCGTGATGTTCATCTGCGGTGAGACGGAGACGGCCGCGACGGACGACGGTGACTTGGTGTGCCAGATCCCGCCCAGGGCTTTCGTGTGGCTGGGCTGTTTCGCCGGACAAGGAGCCAACAGACATGACGGCAACCGCTGAGAACCCGGTCCTCGCTCTCCCCGAGTTCGGCATCACGCCGCTGGCAGAGGTGGACGCCACGGTCGACGTCCTCGGCTCCAAGAGCTACACGAATCGATTCCTCGCCATCGCTGGCCTGAGCTCGGCGCCGACGACACTCCACAACGCGCTGCTGGCACAGGACACGATCCTGCTCGCGAAGGCGCTACAGGAGTTCGGCCACGTCGAAGTGGTCTTCGATGAGGTCTCGAGCACCATCACGGTCATCCCCAACGGCCGGCCTATGCAGGCCCCGGCGACCGCCATTCACATGGGCAACGCCGGGACCCCGATCCGCCTGCTCATCTCCATGGCGGGTCTCGCCCATGGCCGGACGGTCCTCACCGGGAACGAGCGCATGCAGGAGCGGCCCATGGGCCACCTGATCGAAGCGCTGGCCCCGCTCGGCGTCCCGGCAACCGCCCTGCGCGGCAATGGATCGCCGCCCATCGCGATCGAGGGCCCCACCTTCGTAGGCGGCCCCACCGACATCCACGGCACGGTCAGCAGTCAGTTCACCTCCAGCCTGCTGATCAGCGCCCCCTACGCCCAGCAGGACGTCGACGTGACGCTGCTGGACGACCTGCTGTCCAAGCCGTACGTCGATATGACAGTCGCCGC